>DASSZO010000089.1:0-18701 GCA_035702815.1 Candidatus Aquilonibacter sp.
GAAGAGTAGCGGCGCCGAGACGTATTCGAACCGAAGGGTGCGACGTACCGCGAGCACGATCATCGCACACAGGCCCATGAGCGAGAGGTACGCAAACGCGACGATGGTAACGAGCGTCATTAGAGAAGCTCTTTGGGAGTCTCCGCGCCCGAAACGGCGCCCGATTCGATCGCTTTGAGCGTTCGCTCGCGCTGCGCGTCGCCGAATTCAAACAACTGCTCGACCCGGTGCAAGTGACGCTTGCCGTCCGACGCGTCGCCGTCGAACGGCGTATGCATGAAGATGTCGACCAGACGCTCGATCATCTCCCAGCCGGTGAGCCGCTCCGAGAGCGCGAAGACGTTTGCGTCGTTGTGGCGACGCGCAAGCTCGGCGGTGTACGGTTCGAACACGACCGCGCAGCGAACGCCCGGAACTTTGTTGGCCGCAATGGAGATGCCGATACTCGATCCGCAGATGACGATACCGCGGTCGGCCTGACCGCTTGCAACCGCTTCACCTACCGCGTAGCCGTACTGCGGATAGTCGACCGGCGTGTCGCCGTGCGTCCCGAAATCAAGAATTTCGTGACCATCGGTCCGCAACATCTCCGCGATCCGATCCTTATATCCGTAGCCGGCGTGATCCGCGCCGAGCGCAACTTTCATGAGCGAAGGGCTCTCCCGTTCATCGGTCAAACGTCCGAGCCCGACATGAAGCTTGCGTGCACGAGCAGATCTTTTGCGAACGCGCTCGACAGCGGAGATCTCACCCAACTCGAGGTGATCGATCTCGCGTCGCGCGAGCTTGACGTCGACGGCATCGTCTTGGACGTGGCGCACTTTCCGCGCACCGATGACGACTACCTCGCCCAAATCAAGAAGATGGCGACCGACCTCGGTCTGACGATCGCGGCTATCGAGAGTGACGATCTTTTGAGCGCGGGCGCGCAGCGGAGCACCGCCGTGCTCGAGATTGCTGCCAAGCTCGGCGCACCGCTCGCGGCCGCACCGCTCGGGAGCGAGGCCGCTCTGCCGTGGGCGACCCAGCTCACTCACCTCTCGGACGCGGCCGGCGCGGCGAAGGCGCTCAACGTCACCCTTGCTTTGCGCAACGCGCCGGCCACCTACGCCGCCAGCGTTCACGACTGCAAGCGTGCATCGAAGGAGACGGACTCGGCGTGGCTGCGGTTCGGCCTCGATCCCGAGCGGCTGGACGCGGCCGGCGACGCGACCGCTTTGGCCGATCGAACCGTCCTCTTGTGGTGCTCGACGCAGGCCAACGCGGCCGGCTTCATCGCTGCCTGGGCCGGTTTTCGCGGCTTCCTCGCGCTCGAGGCGCCCGGCACGGACGTCGCGGAGATGAAAAACGCGATCCGCCGCTGGCGAATCGCGCTTGCTTCATTCGAACTCAACCGCACGTAGCGTCTGCCATGCGAGGCAACTGAACCTGCGGTCTCGCAGGTGGGTGCGGCCCGGGCGCGTTGATGGCAGGCACGAGGCCCAAGCCATCTCGTCGTATCCGGAGCTGATGCTCCCTAGGTATCCAAGTCGGTTCGGCACCTATAGCATGGTGCGCGCCAGGCGCAGTCGAGCCTTATTACCGTACCACCGGCGTCAAGCCGCCAGAACGACGTTTGCCAAGGTTGACAAGCAACCCGCTGCAACCGCAAAGTGGACGCTAGTGGCTTTTCGCTTTCGTGCCCGGCTTCGCGGCAACGACGCTCATGGACCGGGATACATCGAGGTCCCGCGCTTCATCATGCGTTCGCTTCCCTGGGGCCGTTGCGTACGCGTCGTCGTCACGCTCGACGACAAGCACCGCATTCCGACGACCGTGATGAACGTTGGGTGGGGTCCCAGTTTTCTCATTCCGCGCCACGCGCGCATTGCGACCGGCATCCCCCTGGATGCGCCGGTCACCGTCGAGATCGCTCGCCGCTGACGCGCAGATCGTAGAGATAACGTTCGATCTCGGTCCGCACGCGCAGCGGCGCGTCGACGAAATCGAGATCTTGCACGAATTGTCCGCGCACCTCTCGCACGCCCGGGCGCACGCACGCGGCCACCGTCACGAGCACGGGCTCGCCGGTGGCGTCGTTGGGCAGGCGCAGATCCGCTTTGATCGTCCACTCTTGACGAAGCACACCGGCGCTTGCGACCCGCATCCCGTCGACGCGTAACGCAAGCATCGTTGCACGTACCCGTCCGGATTCCGCAACGAAGAGATCGATGGGAAGTTTGACGTCGACTGCGCCGGCCGGCACTCGGCGCCCGGCGCTGCTCGCGTTGGCACTCGTCGTGCGCCGCGCATGCATCGACACGAACGCGCGAAGCGCCGAGCGTTCGCGTGCATCTTCAAAGCGGAAACGGATGCCGTAGTGATAGATGCGGTCGGCGCTGGAGCCGAAGGCCCGGACGACTTGACCCGACACGTGCAACGACGGTCCGCCGTGTCGCGGAAGCTCGACGCGTACCGAATGCTTCATGCGCAACGGCACCCTACTCATTACGCGGCAACCACCCGCTGAAATATCTTCAAGCGACGCATCGATTGTTACATCGATGCCCGCGGCGCGCATAGCGATCGCGCCGCAGATCGGATACCGGCGCTCTTTACGGCGATCGGCGATGCTGCGTTTGACCAATGCTGCGTGCATAAAGCCTCCCTATGCACGACGCACACCCGTGGTTCGGCTCCATCCAATCATCGAACGTTTTACGCCGCGATTTTCGCAATTTTCGTAAAGATGGCGATAGAACCGCACTTCGGACGTCTTGCCGAGACCGTACGGGTGCGTGATCGATGCAACGCGATGCAGACGAATTTCATCTCCACCGATCGCTTCGTGCGTCACGGTTCGCTCGACGTGCCAAGTGATGCCGAAGCGCAGTACGAGGCTGCCAAAGCGTATCTCGGCGCCGACCCGGGCGAACGGCGGCTCTTCTCGCGGCTCGAACATGCGCGCGACGGCCGTCGTTACGCCCTAGCGATCAATCATCGGAACAACGACTACTTCGATCCGTCGACCAACACGATCGGGTGGGACCCGTACAGTGCGCTTCGAACGACGGGCGGCCAACGGCAATCCCCGGCGCTCGGGCTCGGACACGAAATCGATCACGCCGTCGAGGGCCGTATGCGCGCAGCGCGGCTCATGCGCGCGTACGATCGGGCATTCGACAACAAAGAGGAGCGCCGCGTGATCTTGGGCAGCGAAACGCGCGCGGCAAGAACGCTCGGCGAAGGGGTTCGCACGAACCATCGCGGCACGACGTATCGCGTCGGGGGCCCGACGCAGCGATGATTGCTAGCGCGGCTTCTTCCCCAATACCGGCGCATAGCTCGCAAGCGCCCGATCGCGCGCGGCGGCATGGTCGACGATCGGCGGCGGATAGACGCTTCCGAGCAACGGCTGTTCCCAGGGAGCGTGAATGGCGGCATCCGGAACGTCGCGCAGTTCCGGAATCATAGCGCGAATGAAGGCACCGTCGGGGTCGAATTTCTTGCTTTGTAAGATCGGGTTAAAGATGCGAAAATACGGTGCGGCGTCGGCGCCGGTGGACGCGGCCCACTGCCAGCCGCCGTTGTTCTGCGCAAGATCGGCATCGGCAAGATGTTGCTCGAAGTAACGTTCTCCCCATCGCCAATCGATCAGTAAGTCTTTGGTGAGAAACGACGCGACGATCATGCGTAACCGATTGTGCATCCAGCCCGTTTCGTTGAGTTGCCGCATCGCTGCGTCGACGATGGGATATCCGGTGCGTGCTTCGCACCACGCGCGAAATGCGCGCTCGTCGTTCTCCCATCGAAGATTGTCGCCCGCTTCCACGAACGCGTGATCGACGACCCGCGGAAAACTCTTGAGCAGCATCTGATAGAACTCGCGCCAAATCAACTCGGCGATCCACTTGTCGACGCTCTTGGCGCGCGAGACGTCGCGCGCGGCGCGAAACGCGCGTGCAAAGACGTCGCGAATGCCGACGGTTCCGGCGCGCAATTGGACGGAGAGGTGCGAGGTCGCATCGTCGGCCGGAACGTCGCGCTGCGCCGCATACCGGTCGACGCCGCCACCCTCGGCAAGGTATCGTTCGAGGAGGTGCTGCGCGTATGACTCGGAGCAGTGCGGATACTGCGACGACGACGCAAAGCCGAATTCTTCCGGCTGCGCAAGCGCGCGTGACGCACCGATCGCCGCCGCCGGCGCGAACCGCGTGCCCGCGGCGCGAAGGGAATCGACCGGCAGAACCGGCGCGGTCGCATACCGATCGCGCCAGCGCTTGGCGTACGGCGTGTAGACGCGATACGGGTCACCCGCATCGGTCCGGACGTCGCCTGCGGCCAAGCAGACGTGATCGAGAAACGACTGCACCTCGATGCCCGCATCGCGAAACGCCGCTTCGACTCGCGCGTCGCGCGCAATCGCCGACGGCTCGTAGTCTTCGTTGAAGAAGAGGGCGTCGGCTCCGACCCGCTGCGCGAGGCGCATCAATTCGGTCTCAAAGTCTCCCTCGAGGATCGCCAGATCGGAGCCGCGTTCGCGCAGATCCGCACGCAGTGCGGCAATCGCTTCGAAAAACGCCTGCACGATGGGCGCGCCCATGCGATCGGAGCGCAGGAGCTCCGGGCTGACGACGAACGCGAGGACGACCTCGCGCGACTGTTCCGCGGCGGCGGCGAGCGCGACGTTATCGCGCAAACGCAGATCGCGGCGAAGCCAGACGAGTGCGCGCGCATAGCGCCGGCCGTTGTGTCCCATCGTCACCTCCGAGGAAGCATCACTACCGAGCAGAAAGCGCGAGCATGGGATTGTCGCTCACCATGACGCCGCTCGCGCTGCCGCTCAAACACCCATTTAAAATCGCACGCAGTGAGGAAACCGTTGCAAAGACCTTGCTCTTTCGCCTGAGCGACGGCGAATTCGAAGGGCTTGGGGAGTCGACCCCTATCGCGCGGTACGGCGAATCGCTCGAGAGCGTGCAGCGGTATTTCGAGGCAAACCCGCCGGCGTTTGCCGATCCCTTCCGCATGGAAGATTTACTCCACGCCGGCATTCCCGCCGCCGCGCGCGAGGGACTCGATCTCGCGCTCCACGATCTCGTCGGCAAACGGCTGGGGGTCCCGGTCTGCGCACTGCTCGGGCTCGATCCGCTCCAAACGCCGCTGACGTCGTTCACGATCGGCATCGCCGATCCTGAAACGACGTTGCGCAAGCTTGCCGAGATCGGCGACCATCCCGTCCTCAAAGTCAAACTCGGTCTTGGAACCGCGCGCGAGCAGGTCGAAACGATCGCCGCCATTCGTGACCGGTATACCGGTTCGATTCGCATCGATGCGAATGAAGGCTGGAACGTCGAGAGTGCCGTCATCATCCTGCGCGAACTGGAACGATACGACATCGAATTCTGCGAGCAGCCGATTCCGGCCGGGACTCCCGAGGGACTGCGCGCCATCAAAGAGCGATCGCCGATTCCGATCGTAACCGACGAAGATTCGCTCACGGCAAGCGACTTGCCGGCGCTCATCGGATGCGTCGACGGCATCAACGTCAAGCTCGCGAAGACCGGCGGCATTCGCGGCGCCATCAAGATGATTCACACCGCGCGCGCGCTCGGCATGAAGGTAATGCTCGGCTGCATGGTCGAGAGCGCGGTCGCCGCGACGGCCGCCGCGCATGTGTCGCCGCTCGTCGACTGGGCCGACATCGACGGGCCGTTCCTCACCAAAGACGATCCGTTTACGGGCGTTGGATACGACAACGGAAAGCTCGTACTTCCGCGTGAGCCCGGCCTCGGCGTACGCGAACGGGTGCCCGCGTGAAGCGGCGCTACGCTATTCTCGCGCCCGGGCATTTCGCCACCGATGCAAAGACCGCACACGGCGTCGTCGCGTACGGTGCAGACGAAACGGTAGTCGTCATCGACGATGCATCCGCCGGCAAACGCGTATGCGACGTCCTGCCGCACCTTCACTCCGATGCCCCGATCGTCGGCACCGTCGAGGAGGCGCTTGCGTATCGTCCGACCGCCTTGCTCATCGGCACGGCGCCGATCGGCGGCGCCCTTCCGAACGCGTGGCGAAACGAGATCTTGCGCGCAATGCACGCCAAGCTCGAGATCGTCAGCGGACTGCACGACATGCTCGGCGACGATCCCGAATTCTCACGCGTTGCCGCCGACGAAGGCGTGCGCATTTGGGATGTGCGCAAGCCGCCGGAGACGCCGATCTTCTCGGGCAGAGTCTACGACGTGCCGCAACCGATTCTCTTGATGGTCGGCAACGACTGCGCCGTGGGCAAGATGACGGTCGCACTGGAACTCGCGCGTGCGGCACGCGAAAGCGGGAAGCGCGCCGCGTTCGTCCCGACCGGACAGACCGGCATTATGATCGCCGGCTGGGGAATCGCGATCGATCGAGTGATCGCAGACTTCGCGCCGGGCGCGGCCGAACAACTCGTGCTGCAAGCGGCACGCCATGAACCGGACTACATTTTCGTCGAGGGGCAGGGCGCGATCAATCATCCGGCCTACGGCCCGGTCACGCTCGCGCTCATGTACGGCGCCGCGCCCGATGCGCTCGTTCTCGTCGTCGATCCCGCCAAAGAGCGATGCGACGGCTACCGGACGCCGACGCTAGGCTATCGTGAATTGATTCGCCTCTATGAAGCCCTGCTCGCACCGGTAAAGCCGGCGCGCATCGTCGGCATCGCGCTCAATACCCGCCGGCTGGATGATGCGCAAGCGCGCGCCGAGATCGAGCGCGCGCGGGCCGAGACGCTGCTTCCGGCGGACGACGTCGTTCGCTACGGACCGCACGCGCTCTACGGCGCGATCGCACCGCTTCTCGTCAAAGGAGAACCATGCGCCGTCTAACTGCACTGCTGATGCTCGTCGTGCTCGCCGCCTGTTCGAAAACCGGCGGCACCGGACAGGATGGCCGCCACCCCTGGACGACGCCCGGCGTCCTGCGCATGGGCGAACCTGAAGAGCCCGACTCGCTCAACTTGATGTTCGGAAACAATTCGTCCACCGATGAAATCAACGCGCTGCTCTATTCGTCGCTGCTGCGCTTCGATCAAAACGGCACGTACATTCCCGACTTGGCGACGGAAGTTCCGACGACCAAGAACGGCGGTATCAGCGCCGACGGCAAAACGATCACCGTTCATCTTCGCAAGAACGCGCGCTGGTCGGATGGTGCTCCCGTCACCGCAAACGATTGGATGTTCACCTATCACGCGGTGCTCAACCCGCGCAATAACGTCAAGTCGAACTACGGGTGGGACGAGATCGCGTCAGCCTCGGCGCCGAACCCGTACACGATCGTCATTCACCTCAAACACCCCAGTGTCGCCGCGCTCGACATCTTGACGATGGGCGGCACCGCGTACCCGCCGCTTCCCGCGCATCTTTTGGCGAAACTTCCCGACATCAATCGCGCTTCGATCAACACGCATCCGATTTCGAGCGGTCCGTTTGTCCTCAAAGAATGGGACCATTCTCAACAGCTCGTCTTCGTGCCCAACCCGTACTACTGGCGCGGGGCCCCGCACCTCAAGGAGTTGATCTGGAAGATCGTTCCCGACAGCAATACGCTGCTCAACGAGCTCAAGACGCACGAGATCGACAGCTATCGCGATATCGACGGCAATCAGATTCCGCAGCTCGCGTCGATCGGCGGCATCACGGTCATGCACCGCGTCGTCGCGAACTGGCGTCACCTGGGCATCAACATGAGCAGTCCGCTGCTGCGCGACGTGCGCGTGCGTGAAGCGATCGCGGAAGGCATCGACTGGAAGAACATCAACGACACGATCTACCGCGGCATCAACGCCCTGGCCGTCTCCGATATTTTCCCCGAGTCGTGGGCGGCGCCGACGCTTGCGCCCTATCGCTTCGATCCGCAACATGCGCGTTCGCTCCTCGCATCCGCGGGATGGACGCCGGGTCGCGACGGCATTTTGCGCAAGAACGGCGTCCCGTTGCACCTCACGATCTCGGCGACGTTGAGTGCCAAGACGAACCAGTCGTCGGAAGTCGTCATGCAATCGATGTTGCACAACATCGGCATCGATCTCGAGATCAAGAACTACCCCGCAAGCCTGATGTTCGCGCAGAACGGACCGCTCTATACCGGCAAATACGACTTGGAGTGGTCGATCGACACGAACGGCCCCGACCCGGACAACGCGGGGCTGTGGAACTCGGCCTTCATTCCGCCGCACGGTGCGAACACGTCGTGGCTTGCCGATCCGATCGTCGATCGGCTGAGCAGCGAAGCCGCCTCGACCTTCGATCAAGCCAAGCGCAAAGCGCTCTATCAACGCGAAGAGGAGCGGATACGGCAGGTCGTTCCGGCCGTCTTCTTCTATTGGGAAACGCAGTACTACGCCGTCAACAGTGACTTCAAAGGATTTAAACCGGCCGCATTCCTGGCCGACACGTGGAACGCATGGGAGTGGCAGATCTAGGATTCGCGCAGACGCTCAACGTCAGTGAAGGGGCGGTGCTTCGCTTCGAAGCGGCGCGCGCCGGCGTCGTCAGTTGGAACACCTACGCGCCGTCGGGCGACCTTTCGTTTCGCTTGCTGCGCGCCGGGGTGCCGGCGACGAGTTGGTTTCCGTACGCGCAGTGGCATGCGAGCGGACGCAAATCGTTTAGCGCGCAGAGCGATCGCGAAGGCGTGCGCGTCGACGTCGACGTCGTGTACGCCGATCAGCCCTTCGACGGCATCGAACTCCTTGCGCCCGGCGTCGACTTCAATCTGTTGGCCTTTGCCTCGCCGGTCCGCGCGCGGCCGTCGCTTCCCTACGCGCGCGACGCGTTGATTCTCGACGTTCCGGCGTACACGCAGTACGTCGTCGAGGGCGAACGCGGTTGGTGCAGCCCGACGAGCGTCGCGATGGTCAATTCGTATCACGGCATCGACATCGGCGTCGAGGAGACCGCGCGCAGCGTTGCCGATCGCGCGTACAACGGCACCGGGAATTGGGCGTTTAACGTAGCGTACAGCGGAAGCTTGGGGTTACGCGCGGTCGTCGTTTATCTGCAAAACCTCGACCAGGCGCAGCGCTTGATCGAACGCAACCTGCCCGTCATCATCTCCTACTCGTGGAGCAACGGCGAGCTTCCCGGCGCGCCGCTCGAGCACTCCGACGGTCACCTCGCGGTACTCTGCGGTTTCACCGCCAGCGGCGATTGCGCGATGAACGATCCGGCCGCCCCGCTCGTGCGCGTCGTCTATCCGCGCGCCGCGATCGAGCGCATCTGGCAACGCAATAACGGCGTCGCATACGTTATCGCGCCGATCGGCGTCGACTATCTCGACATCCTCACCTCGCTCGCATGACGCAACGCCCGGCCCAACCGCACGAACGCGTGCGGCGCTTTGAAGACGTGAGCGATGCGCCGTTGCATATCGCGCTCGTCGAGCCCGAGATTCCGCCGAACACCGGGAACGTCGCGCGGCTGTGCGCCGCGACCGGATGCGCCTTGCACTTGGTCGAGCCGCTCGGCTTTCGCATCGACGACCGCGAACTCAAACGGGCGGGCCTCGACTACTGGCATCAACTCGGCGTCGTCTTGCATCCCTCGCTCGACGCGTTTCTGGATGCGATTGCGGGCCGCCGGCGTTGGTACTTCTCGACGCACGCGACTCGCCGCTTCACCGATGTGACATACGAACGCGGTGATATCCTCGTCTTTGGACGCGAGACCAAAGGCTTGCCCAAAGAGCTCATCGCGAGCGATCCGGAACGCTCGTTGCGAATTCCGATGCGCGAGGGCAGCGTCCGCAGCGTCAACTTGTCCACGGCGGTCGGCATCGCAACGTACGGTGCGCTTGCCGCGCTCGATTTCCCCGGGCTGCGCTGATGAAACAGACGGACTACTGCCGGCTCATCAACGACGTCTTTCGCTCGCACGTCTACGGCGACATCGATATCTTCACCCCGCAATCGTTCGACGACTTCGTCACGCGCAACGACATCGATCTCTCGCGCGCGCTTTTTGCCTACGACGGATCGCGCCCGATCGGAACGATCTGTTACGGACAACGCGGCCATCGCGCGTGGTTTTCGCTCATGGGGATCCTACCGGAGTACCGCAAGGATGGACTCGGCAGAAACCTCTTTCTGCAAACGATCGACGCGATCGTTGCGTCCGGCGGCACCAGCATCGAGTTTGAAGTCGTGCAGCGCAATACCGCCATCCAGCGTATGGTTCACGGTTACGGCTTTGAACTTATCGGGGAATTGCAGTCGTGGGCGCGCCCTGCGCGTCGCGCCGCCTCGAACGGACTCGTGCCGCGCAAGCATCGCCTAGCCGACGTCGCCGGCGTCGTCGCAGCCGTTCCGGCCTGTTGGCAACGCGAAGCATCGGCGGTCGCGCGCGCGGCACAGTCGGTGTTGCTCGAAGTTCCGGGGGCGTACGCCTTCGTGCGCCTGCGCGACGATTTTGCCTACGTGCTCGACGCGGGCGCGTCGTCGTACGATGCAGCCGGCGAACTGCTCGAACAGTTCGACCGGCGCATCCCGTACGATGTGACGCTCTTTAACGAACCGGCGGGCTCGGCGCTCTCGGGTGCACTACACGCGCGCAAGTGGCGCATCGTGGAGCGTCAGTTTCGAATGATCAACGCGTCGGTCGCGCAGCAGCGCTTAGACTGACGGCGCGAGCATCAGTTTGGGGTCGGGCCCGAACTTGTTTTCGCCGGGCGTTCCCGGAAGCAACGACAGCACGAGCAGAATCAGCGGTCCGATGCCCGGGATCAAATTCAACAAAATCAACCATCCCGATTGATTGACGTCGTGGAGCCGGCGAACCCCGACCGCGATGCTCGGTACGATGATCGCAAGAATGTACGCAAACAACGGAAGTGCGAAGATCAGCGCGATCGGATTCTTGCTCCCCAGCACCGCGCCGAAGACTCCGAAGATCACTTCGAGCACGACGAGCGCCAACACATTGAACAGCGCGAACCACCAGTATTCCGCGCGACGCGCGCGGCCCGTAAACGTGGCGTATTTGCGCCATACCTCGAGATAGTATTCCATCGATCCAGTGCCTCCACAGCAGCAAACGGTATAGCATCACTATCGGCCGCAAGCGCGGCGCCGTGGATGAGTCGAAGGGATCAGGCCGAAGGCGCAGCGACGTTGTGCGGTTTGGGCATCAGGAACGAGCCGCCGAAGGCGAGCAGCGCGAACGAAGCGATCGTCACGTAGACCATGACCAACCCGAACGTATCGCCGATGTGACCGAACGCCGGCGCCGCGAGCCCGCCGACGGTATTGGCAAGGCCGAGCGTCACGCCGGAGGCGATGCCGATGTGTTTGGGCAGATACTCTTGCCCCAGCACGACGAGTACGCCCGCCGAAAGTCCGAGCGAGACGCCGAACGCGAGCGCCAAAATCGCCATGACCAGATAGACGTGCATGAACGCGCCCGCACACGCCAAGAGCGCCGCGACGGTCGTCGTCATCGCGAGCGATAGTGCGATCACGCGGCGACGATCGAAACGATCCGCCAAACGGCCGCCTTGCATCGTGCCGATCGCGCCGCCAAGCAATAGCGCGAAGAGCGCGATCGATCCGAACGTTGCGTTGGCGCCGCTCACGCGCATCACGAAGACCGGTGTGAAGGTCACGGCCGCCAAGAACGTGGTCGAACGCAGCGCGACGACGATCGCCATGAGCGAGAAGCCGCGCCAGTCGTCGTTGCCGGCGCGCTCGCGGTGCGCCTGGTGCGCGTCGCGGCGAACTTGCGAGAAGTTCGGGAGTTCGCGGACGAGCAACGCGGCGATCACGAGCGCAGGAATCATCAGAAATCCGACGCCCGGCAATCCAAACGCGAGGATCAGCGGCGTCGCAAGGATCGGACCGACGGCAAAGCCGAGGTAGCCGCCAACGGTAAACGTGCTCATTCCCGAGGCCCGCTTGCGTCCGGCAAAATAGTTCGAAAAGCGCGACCCCTCGGGATGGAACGCGGCGACGCCGATGCCGGAAACCACGGCGCCCGCCAGCATCAGCGGAAGCGTCTGCGCGATGCCGATCAACGCCGTGCCCCCGGTCGCGAGGAGAATCGCCGCCGGGATCACCCACGCCGTCGACTTCTTATCCGAGAGGTAGCCGAAGAGCGGCTGGACGACCGAACCGAAAAGGTTCGCCGCCAACACGAGCGTGGCAGCAGTGGCGAGGTTGAGCCCGCGGTGGGTGATCAGCCAGGGAATCATGACCGGCAAGACCCCTTGGTTGATATCGTTGACAAGGTGGGCCGCGGTGAGCAGCAACAGGCCCGAGCGGTCTCCGGCCTCGATGCCGGACGCGCGAGCGCTGGAAACGAGCGCCATGTTCCCATCTTCCCACGCGTCTCGTCATAAGTCCAATATATTATTGGACTCACTTTGATAAGATACGCCTATGGAGCTCCGCCAGCTACGGTACGCGGTCGCGGTTGCGCAGCGCCTGAACTTCACCCAGGCGGCCTCGTCGCTTGCCATCGCGCAGCCGGCACTCTCGCAGCAGATCGCCGCGCTCGAGGGCGAGCTGGGCGTCCGGCTCTTCGACCGCACGAACCGTCGCGTCTCCCTGACCGACGCGGGGCGGACCTTCGTCGCGCGAGCGGAGCGCATCTTGGCGGACGTGGACCGCACGGCCGAAGAGATGACCGCCTTTGCCGGAGGCCTCCGCGGCCGAGTCGTCGTGGGCACCTACCAGTCGTTCGCGGAGTACCGGCTGCCCAAGCTGCTGGGCCGCTTCCACGCCCTCTATCCGGGAATCGAGATCGCGCTGCGCGAGGGGATGGCGGACGAGCTGCTCGACGGCCTGTTTGAGGGCAAGATCGACGTCTTCATCGGACACCCCGAATCGCGTCATGCCTCCGAGCCGTCGTTTCGCATCGAACCGCTGTACGAAGACGAGCTGATTATTGCCGTCGGCGGCTCGCATCGCTTTGCGTCGCGCAGTACCGTTCGGATGGAAGAATTGCGCGACGAGCCGTTCGTGATCTTTCGTCCCGGCTCGTCGATCACAACGCGACTCTTGGCCCTCGCGCGCAGCGCGCAGTTCGAGCCGCGCGTCGTCTTCGAAAGCGTCGATTCTCTCACGGTGCGCTCGCTGGTCGCCGAAGGTCTCGGCGTCGCGCTCTTTCCGCGCATGATCGGCAACATGCCGGGACCGCACATCTCGCTGCTTTCGATTCTTCCCAATCGCGTGATCCGAAAGATTTCGCTCGTGACGCGAAAGTCGGCGTATCCGCGTTCAGTCGAAACGTTTACCGACTTCATCCGCGAAGCGATGGAGTACGCATGAAACGCCTCAAAACGCTCGACGCGATCGATCGCGCCGTTATCCGCTGCAACCGCTGCCCGCAACTACGCGCGTATTGCGCGGAGATCGCCCGGGTCAAAAAGCGCGCCTACGCCGGTCAAACGTATTGGGGAAAGCCGGTTCCGTCGTTCGGCGATGCGGATGCGCGCGTCATGCTCGTCGGACTCGCGCCCGGAGCGCACGGAAGCAATCGTACCGGCCGGCCGTTTACCGGCGACGCCTCCGGCGATTTTCTCTACCCGGCCCTGTATCGGGCGGGCTTCGCGTCGCAGCCCAATGCGGTCGATCGCGAAGATGGGATGACGCTTCACGATTGCATTATCACCGCGGCCGGGCGCTGCGCGCCGCCTCAAAACAAGCCGACGCCCGAAGAACTCCGCAACTGTTTTCCGTATTTGGTCGATGAGTTCGACGCGCTTGCGTCGCTGCGCGTGATGATCGGGCTCGGATCGATCGGATTCGACGCGATCCTCAAAGTCTTACGGGAGCGCGACTATGCGCTCGAACCTCAACGCCCGAAATTCGGACACGGCGTCGAAGTGCGTGCCAGTCACGGAAAGCGCGAGATCGTCGTCATCGCCTCGTACCATCCCAGCCGCCAAAACACGAACACCGGCGTCTTGACCGTGCCGATGTTCGATGCGATCTTCGCGCGCGCGAAGCAGCTAGCGGGTTAAGGCGAAGGCGATGCGGCGGGCATAACCGGCCGCCCGCACAGATCGGTCGTCTGCACCAGGCCGTACTTATACTGGCGCGTTTGGGTACGCGTGTCGGGTTTCGGATCGCCGAAGATTTTGCGCGCGTCCTGATACGCTTTGGCGCGCGCTTCCTCGTCGGGCGCACTCAAAACGACGATCTGCGCCGGCGTGCGATCGATGTTGGCCTGAACCAAGAGGCTGGTGCCGTCGAGCGTGATGTGCCGCTCTTCGCATGAAAGGAGCGGCGCGGGCGACCCGCTCGGGGATGCCGCGCTTTGCGTGTTACCGGCGTGCGAGGAGCACGCGGACAGAACGACGAGCGCTACTGTTCGAAGGAGAGCTTGCGGCCGCATGAGTCGACTGCTTTGTCCGGGATCTGCATCCCGCCTCCCCCCGGCCTGAACGAAATGATGTGCAGGGGCGGCGAATTGATCCCCGCCGGCCCGAACGTGCGGGTCAGCACGATGAGCATGTCGTTGACGGATTCTTCGTTGGGATGCGCGCCGACAACGATATACCGCTGCACGGAGCCGTTCTTTGCGAACAGAATCCGCATCGATAGCCCCTTGTCGTTCGATACCGTTCGCTCTCCGCACGGCGGCCCGGCCATTGCGGCCCGGGCAGGTGCAAGCGAGGCTGCCAACGCGGCGGCGGCCATCACGGGCACGGCGAAGAAACGGGTGAGGAGTCGTACTCTCACCGTTGGGTTATCGGTTGGCCGGCTGCTCGGGGGCCGTACTCTTAAGGTAAAGATCGCGCAAAAGGGGTTCGGGTACCGGTGAGGGCGAGCCCATCATGAGGTCGCGCGCCGTCTGCGTCTTCGGAAACGCGATGACTTCGCGCAGATTGTCCTCACCGCAGGCCAACATCGCGATGCGGTCGATGCCCAGGGCCATGCCGCCGTGCGGCGGCGCACCGTATTCGAGCGCGCGGATGAAGAAGCCGAATTGCTCTTCGATCTGTTCGGGCGTCATGCCGAGCATTTCAAAGATCGCGCGCTGCTCCTCGGGTTTGTGAATGCGGATCGATCCCGATCCGAGCTCGTAGCCGTTGAGCACCATGTCGTAGTGCTGAGCGCGCATCTTGAGCGGCTCGGTGTTGAGGTATGCCCACTGTCCTTCGCCGGGCGACGTGAACGGATGATGGGCGGGGAACTTCTTGCCCGTCTCAGGATCGACTTCGAGGTACGGAAAGTCGAGCACCCAGCAGAACGAGAAGTGATTCGGATCGCAGAGCCCGCAGCGCTCGCCGACGAGGTTGCGCATCCGGCCGCCGACTTGCAACGCGATTGCGCGCGTATCGGCAAAGAGCAGAATCGCGTCGCCGGTTTGCGCTTCGGTCGCCGCGCGCAGCGCCGCAACATGCTCGTCGGAAATGAATTTTTGCGCGGACGATTTAACGCCGTCGGCGCCGAGCGCGATCCACACCATGCCCTTAGCGCCGGCCTTTTTCGCGTCTTCCGTGAGCGCGTCGAAATCGCGGCGCGAGAGTGCGGCGCCGCCGGGATACCGCAATGCGACAATCGAGCCGTTGGAGTCGATCACCGACTTGAATACGACGAAATCGGTTCCGGCAAAAACGTCGTTGACGCCTTTGAGTTCCAGTCCAAAGCGCAGGTCCGGTTTGTCGACTCCGAAGCGATTCATCACGTCTTCGTGCGTAAAGCGCGGGAACGGCGCGAGGTCGACGTTCATGCACTGCTTCCAGACGAAGCGGATGCACGACTCCATCGTTTCGAGGACCTCGTCTTGCTTTGCAAACGACATCTCGACGTCGAGCTGGGTGAACTCCGGCTGGCGGTCGGCCCGCAAGTCTTCATCGCGCATGCATCGCGCGATCTGCATGTACTTCCCGAAACCCGCAACCATGAGGATCTGCTTGAGCAACTGCGGCGACTGCGGCAATGCGAAGAACTCGCCCGGGCTCACGCGCGCGGGAACGAGATAATCGCGCGCGCCTTCGGGCGTGCTCTTCATCAGCATCGGCGTTTCGATCTCGATGAAGCCGCGCTCGTCGAAGAAGTCGCGCATTGCTTTGACGATCTTGTGGCGCATACGCAGGTTACGCTGCATGCGCGGACGGCGCAGGTCGAGATAGCGGTACTCCAGGCGCAGGTTGTCGTCGACGTTCGTATCGGTATTGATTTGGAACGGCGGCGTTTGCGCGCGGTTGAGAATCTCGAGCGAATCGACCGGCACTTCGATCGAACCGGTGGCGAGCTGCGCGTTCTCGGTGCCGGCGGGGCGCATCCGAACGGTTCCGGTGATCCGGATCACGTCTTCATTGCGCAAATGCTCGGCGTCTTTGAAGCTCGGATGCTGCGGGTCGAAGACGATCTGCGTAATGCCGCTCCAATCGCGCAAGTCCACGAAGATCAAACCGCCGTGGTCGCGGCGGCGATTGACCCACCCGTAGAGTTCGACGCCGGCTCCGGCGTCGCTCGAGCGTAATGCTCCGCAGGTAAATCGCGTGGTCGTCACGTTGGCTCCTTATCACCCTTGCGTTTGACGAAGGGCGTCTTTGATTCCGGAAACATAGTAGTACTGCTGCACGACATCGCGCGCAAACTTTGAATCGGCCGCCCGCGCGTCGAAATAGCCGAGCAGCGCGGGCATACCGGTCAGCATCGAATGCAATCCGAGCGACACGGGTGTCATTCCAAGATTGAGCTGCACCGCAAAATCGGGATGCTTGCGATAGAAGCGCACCGTCGACCGGCCCGCCAGTTTCATCTTTTCTTTCTGGTCGTCGTGCGGCACGTCTTGGCAGTGGTAATTGACGGCATTGGGTTCGTAGAGAATCGTCAGGCCGGCCTTTTGCAGCCGGTACCCGAGTTCCAGATCCTCGTGACCGTAACCGGTGAAATCTTCGTCGAACTTGCCGACGCGTAGGAGATCCGCGCGTCGAACCGACGCATTTCCGGTCAAGAAATAGAGCCACGGAAGCGTCTTGCGCGTCGGCTTGTGTAAGGAGCCGCGCGCCTCCGCGTGATCGCGCTTGTACGCGTAGTCGTCGAGATCTTTGACTTGCACTTCGAGGCCGACGACCGCGATATCGGTACGCTCGCGATGATGGCGCAAATGCCGCGAGAGCAAATCGGGTGAGGCCAAGATATCCGAGTCGTTAAAGAGCACGACCTCGCCCTGCGCGGCATCGATTCCGGCGTTTCGCGCCATCGCGCGTCCGCTGTAGCCGCCCGGCAGATGCTTGACGTTGGGATGCTCGGCATGCACCTTTGCGAGATACTCGGCCGTGCCGTCGGTCGAATTCGAATCGCAAACGAGCACCTCGAAGCTGCTCGCGGGCAGATCTTGCGCGAGCAGTGTCGGAATAACGTGTGCGAGCGTGTCCAACCGGTTGTAGGTCGGGACGACGACGGAGATTTCAATGGCGCTCATGTGGTCAATCGTTCGACGCCCGAGACGATCTCGTCGCGGAAGCGCGCGAGCGACGTCTCTTCGGCATGCTCCGGCTTCCGAACCAGGACGCTGGGAACGCGATACGGCGCCCATTCCTGAGAGTTCAACCGGAAGTAGCGATGTTCGAAAGCGACCAGCGTGGGCCTGCGCATCGCACTTGCGACATGAGTCGCACCGGTATCGACGGTGACCACGCAGCGCGCCCGTTCGAACAGCGCCGCCCAAGCAAAGAAGCCGAGGCCCCGCGCGACGGTGAAGCCCTCCGCTTCGAACGCATGTGCGTACGCGTCACATTCGGCCGGGCACGATAAGACCAGCGGCCACCGGCGCGCGATCTCATGCGCGAGCGCAATCGTACTCGCAAGCGTGCTCCCGCTTCCGAACCATCGGGCCCCGAGATGCATGACGACGGGCGCCGCCGCAAAGGCGGCGACTGCTTCGCGATCGGCATCGTGCACGTCGAGCCGCAACTCCGGAACGCGAACGTTTGCGCCGGCGAGCGATACGAGTTCCAACAGCTGATCGACTTCGTGCGGCACCACGAGAGCGGCATCGCGTTCGCAGAGGTCGGGATCGGCAACGCTGACCATCATCCGGTTGACGAACAGACGCGACGTCAGACGTGCCAGCCAGCGGCGCTGGTACGTATATCCGACGCGAATCGGCGCCCGCGTCGCTCCCACGAGCTTGAGATCGTCGGCGCGCGGCGCAAGCGCAATCGCGATGTCGTAGCCGCGAAACGCAAAGCCGAACGCGTCCGGCTTGATATTGCGCGGAAGATCGACCAATTCATCGACGTCATCGTTGCGTTCCATCACGATGTGGTTGTACGGACTCGTCACCATCGTGATACGCGCGTCGGGAAACGATGCGCGCACCGACGCGATCGCCGGCGTGGAAAGAATCAGATCGCCCATGCGATCCGTACGCGAGAGAAGGATCTTCAACGCTGTAACGCGCGTTCCAACTCGTCGTAATACGCCGCCGAGGCCGCGCTGCGAGCGGCGCGCAGTTCCTTGTTGGAAAGCGGCTCGCCCGAGTCGCGTTGCGCCAGCATCGGGACGTAATCGCGCGCCTTTTGGATGCCGCGAATCCACTTGTGCAAGCCGCGGTTGACCGGATTGATTCCGGTTGCCAAATACGTTCGCCAATGCGGATGGATCTGCGCGAGTTGAACGGCCGTGCGCGCTTGCGCGCGCGCTTGGCGAATCATCTTTTCGACGTCGCCCGCTTTGGGACGCGGCTTCCAATGGTAGACGAGCGCTTTTGGATTGAAGA
>DASSZO010000100.1:0-2660 GCA_035702815.1 Candidatus Aquilonibacter sp.
TGGCGAAGCGGCGGTAGTAAATCTGCGGGTTCGTCGAATCGTATGCTGCGCCGCCGTAATAGGCACCGCACGGCGCACCGTAATTGGTTGCGTATTCGCCGTGATACTGCTCGATGCCGTAGCCATTGCTGTTTCCGACGAACAGACGCGCCGTGCCCTGATGCCCCATCAGATAGGTCGCGATCGAATACTCGAGCTGCTTCGACGTGATCGCGGTCGTCTGATCGAACTTGTCGACGATGAGCGGCGCGGTGCCGTGCGCCTGCGCATAGATCACCCAATCGGTGGTCACTTTAAACAGACCCGCTTTGGTGCTCTGCTGGTAGGCGCCGTAATCGGAGTATCCGGTCTCGTTGAGGTCGGCGTCGACGTTTTGCAAGATCGCCTGTTCGTTCGCATTGGCTACGTTCGCGGCGGGATGGTTGACGATAAGCTTGAGATTGTACGGCGCGATCACCGTATCGGTCTTGAGAATCGAGCGCGCGGCTTTCACCCACGCCACCGTGTCCGTCGTCCATGCGGGATCGGTACGTCCCGTATAACGGCGCACGAATTTGCCGCTTTGATAGATGCCGCAGCCGTAGTATCCGGTGCCATCGGCCATTCCCGTGATGTTCGTGAAGAGCACTTCGTCGAACGCTAAACCTGTATAGCCTTTGGAATGGGCGTAGTTTGCGGCAAGCTTCACCTGGTATGCGACGACCGCGGGATTGTGAATATCGAGCGGCACGTTGTTGGGCAGCTGAGGAATGTATGCGGGTGTCGTCGTCGGCGTTCCGCTCGCGTTGCACGCGTAGAGAATCCAATCGGGATGATTGGCTTTCCACCACGTCAACGTGTGGCCGATATCCCCCCACGCCGCGGTGTTTGCGTCGGTCTCTTGCGGCATGTAGTAGGTCGCCGCAAGACCGGTGTTGTTCGTGCGCCACGGCGTCGCCATGCCGACGCGCGAGCCCCAGACGGCGCCGTAACGCGGTCCGTCCGTCGCAGCCGTCGTCGATGAAATCACGTTACTGCCGAATTGATCGAATACTTGGAAGAGACCGACCGTGTTCGAAACGGACGTGGTGAGCGATACGCTCGTGGCTTGCGGTGCGATGACTGCAGCGCTTCCCGGATCGGGAGCGCCGGCGGTCTGTTGGCTCGTCGCCGGGACGATCGAAGAGGTATTATTCGATCCGCATGCGGCGAGAACAAAGAGAAATGCGCAAAGTGCAAAGCGCGCACATTGTGTAGGGAACGCCATGTACTAGGATTTCGAATCGAATGACGTCTAGATTAAGGGACTTTTGCATTCTTTACACGCGCCGCTCTGCCGTGTGCACGCTTGCTAAAACATCAGCCGAGGGTCTAGATAGTATACGCATTTGTCGTGATAGAGCCCGCGATATGCTTGCGTTGTCATTTTCTGCGGCGATGCTCGGCATCGAAGGATACGTCGTGCGCGTCGAGGCTGACAGCTCGGCGGGAACGCCGGCATTCGCAATCATCGGGCTTCCGGATCGAGCGCTCAACGAGGCGCGCGAGCGCGTCCGCGCCGCGATTTTCAATTCAGGTTTCGCCTATCCGCCCGGACGATTACTCGTCAATCTTTCTCCGGCGGATGTCCGCAAAGAAGGGCCCGCGTTCGATCTTGCGATCGCACTCGCCGTCCTTGCGATCGACGAGCAAATCGATCGATTAGCGCTGCAAGAATTCATCGCGCTCGGTGAACTCGCGCTCGACGGTTCCGTGCGGCCGGTCAACGGCATCTTGCCAATGGTCATCGGCGCGCGCAGCGCCGGTTTCACGAAATTGATCGTTCCGGAAGAGAACGCCGACGAAGCTGCGCTCGTCGACGGCATCGAACTGTACGCGGTCGATTCGCTCTCGAGCGCGCTCGCCGTCATCGCCGGTAACGGCGGCCCCTGGCGTCGCGCAACGTCGAAACCGCACTTTGAGCCGTGCGACGAACTCGTTCACGGCGATCTCGTCGATGTGCGCGGCCAGCTCGTGGCCAAGCGCGCGCTCGAGATCGCGGCGGCCGGCGGACACAATCTGCTTTTCGTCGGGCCGCCTGGCTGCGGCAAAACGATGCTCGCGCGGCGGCTTCCTTCGATCTTGCCGCCGATGACACCCGACGAAGCCTTGGACGTTACAAAGATCTACAGCGTCGCCGGATTGCTCGGCAAACGATCCTCAGTCGTCAATGCGCGGCCATTCCGCTTCCCGCACCACACGATCAGCCAAACCGCGCTCGTCGGCGGTGGCCCTGCGGTGAAGCCGGGAGAAATTTCGCTCGCGCATCACGGCGTGCTCTTCTTGGACGAGCTACCTGAGTTCAACCGCGGCGCAATCGAAATCATGCGCCAGCCGCTCGAAGAGGGCGCGGTCACGATCGCACGCGCGGCCGGAACGTTCACCTATCCCGCGCGCTTTCAACTCGTGGCATCGATGAACCCATGCCCGTGCGGCTATCGCGGCGTGCGCAACGCCGAATGCCGCTGCGATGACGGCTCGGTGGCAAAATACGTTGGAAAGTTGTCGGGACCGCTCTTGGACCGCATTGATTTGCAAGTAGAAATCACCCGCGTTCCGTTCGACGACATGGTGCGCGTGAATCGCGGCGAGCGCAGCAGCGAGATTCGCCTGCGCGTCATTGCTGCCCGCGAGATCGCGCG
>DASSZO010000001.1:0-5388 GCA_035702815.1 Candidatus Aquilonibacter sp.
CTTCGAAATGTTCCGGCGCGGGCGTTTCGCCCGCCAGTACGGCGCGCATGACTTCGCTGTCGATTCCCATCTCAACGAAGGATAGCAAACGGATTGAGCAACGCGCGAGCCCGCGACCCCATGCGGCCGGTAAAGACGAACGTCTCCAAGCCGGGGACGATCGCACGCACGACGCTCACCGGTGCGTCCGGCGGTGAAAGATCGACCGCGATGACGGCGCTCACGCCGTAGGCGCGCAACGCGTCGATCGTGCGCCGCAGATCCTGGGCGAGATCGTCAGTCGTGCGATCGTCGAAACGGTCCAGAGTCGCGCGGGGAGCCGCGAGATCGTAGTACCAGCGATTCTCCGGAAGGCCCGTCGTGCGCCGCGCGTGTCCGCCCATGATGCCCGCGGGTTCATACGGCCGAAGAATGTCTTCGCGCGCGGCTTGAATATCGACCACGCGGCTCTGCACGCATTCGGTGAGCGCGCGGGTGAGTGCGTGCGCAGGCGAGAGCGCGCATCCGAGGCCGATGTGCGCCATCGGCGGCGCGGCGTTCGGCTCGCTCACCGTAGCGAGGATCGTGAGCGGCAGCGGCGGCTCGTCGAGCGCCAGCGCACGCACGCTCAATCCCGCATCGCGCGCATCGGTCACGAGCCGATCGACGCGTTCTTCTCCGACGGGTAGATCGATCTCGATCGCATGCTGCCGGTCCGCGGCGTCTTTGCCGCCGTAAAAGCGCGGGACGACCGCGCAACGCACGTGATACATCGTCCATGCGTGGCGCTCGATCAACTCGCACAGCGCGTGATAGATCGCTTCGGTAACGTTGTTTCCCGAGGCGAGGCCGTTACTGGACGTGACGTCGAACAGCTTTTCTCCAAACCACGGCGATTGCACCATGGCCAGCGGAACCGGAATTGCATCACCGCTCATCAGCTCGGTGCCTAGCACGCAGTCCACGGTAAGCCCCCACGCATCCGCGCGCATCCCGCATTCATCCAGGTCGATCCGTTGCGCGACCGTGCGAATCGACTCTTTGAAGACCGGCAACGTTACCGCGGCACCGATCTGTCGTTCGACCGCCTCCATAACGGCACTCGCAACGGCGGCGTCGCTCGTGTATCCCTTCCCGTTGTAGACACCCAACAGATCGGGCGAATGCGGCACGAGCGCCGAATACGTCGGGATCATCGTGCGGTCGAGCAGCGTCGTGTTGGCAACCCGCGTCACGCCGTACCGCGCGCGCAACTCGGGAAGCAGCGCACTCGTCACGTCGAACGGCACTGCTCGATCGTACGTTCCAGGCGCCTTAGGTACGCGATCGGGAATTCGAATCGGCGACGTGTGCTCGCGCGAAACGGAATGGGCAAAACGCTGCGTCGGCGATTCACGTTGGCCGATGCGCCCGACGTCGCCCCGCTCGACCCGTCGCAAAACGGAGCGCAGGGCGAACTGCGCGTCGAGGCGCTTGAGGTCAGCAGTTGGGATCAACGTCTCCAATGATCCACGACTACGCGCCGGCACGTGTTCGAGAACGTCGTCCCACGTGCGTTCCATATAGAAGATGGCGCGGGCAGCCTCGATCAGCCGATCGTGCTCGTCGAGGGACAGCAGCCCGCGGCGGTGCCCCGCACGCGCGATGAAACGCACGTTGACCAGCGGCACGGTGAGCGGCGCGAACGTCGCAGGATGCGTCAGCAGCGCGACTTCGTCGTCGCCGTCGATCACCTCGCGAACGTACCAATTCGCGACGACCCCGAGCGGCGTAAAGCCGTAGGGAGCACACTCGGCCGCGCGCAATGCGCCCATGCTTGCGGCTCCGAACATGCGCGCGTGTTCGAGCGCCGCAAAACATTCCTTGGGCGACGGCGCGAGGTCGTGATGAAAGACGCCGTCGATCACGAGCACGGCATCGTACGTTTGCGCCGCTGCGAGCACATCGTGACGCGATGCCGGCGGCAGATAGGTCACGCGCTCGTCTGCGATGCGATCGCCTATCGGAAGAGACGGCCCGACAAAAACGCAGAGGCGTGGTTCCACGCCTCTGCTGATCGGTCGTCGGGAGAAACTTCTTTATGGGCGACGCGTGCTCATCGGAGCGGGATTGCCCGCGTTGGTCGGACCGGGATTATTCAACGGCCCCGGCGTCGCCATCGTACCGCCGGTTCCCGGGCCGTTGACCGGACTTTCCATCGGAGCGGGACGAGTCGATGCCATCGGTGCGGTCGTCATCATCGCACCCGGGCTTGGAGTCGCGCAGTTTTTCTGCATGGTGCTTTGCACCAAGCTGTTACTCGCAGACGGCGACGGACAGGGTGAAGCGCTGCCCGCGCTCGTCGAAGTCGAGGTTTTGGGTGTGGGAGGGGTTTGCGCATTGGCAGCTACGCCGATTGCGCTAACGGCGACGAGCGCGCCGGTCATCACCGCGCCGCCAAACCAGTTTGGCTGTTTCATACCGGCCGCGTACCCGGGATCGAGGGCGCACTACACGTAGTGCGCCCCCGCTCGTCAGGCCGGCGTCTCTGCGTCCGCTGCTTCGTTCAACACCCGGTCGATCGCGGCTTCGATTCGCTCGAAACCCTTACCGCCGGCTTGAAAGTGGCGCAGTTGGTGCGCTCGGTTGAAGACGTAGAACGCCGGAACGAATTGATTTTCAAATCGGTCGACGATGGTATGCGTGTTGTCGATCGCCACCGGCTGCGTGAGGTGCATGTCGCCCTTTGCATCCGTGGTGACCGCCTCGACGTCCAGCTCGTCTTCCGAACGCGGCTGATGGACGGCGATAAACGCAACGCCGCGCTGCGCGTACGTGTCGCGCCAACGTGCGAACTGCTCGGCCGTTTCGTGACAGATATGACAGCTCTTTGACCAGAACGATACGACGACCGGAAGCCCGCGAAGCTCCGTTGCATCGGGCTCGCCGTTGATCCAGGCGGTCGCCCCCTCAAACGACGGGAGGGGGCTGCGCATACGCAGTGCCATTTACGCCTTCTGCAGCAGCTGTTTGCCGGGCTTCCATTCCGCCGGGCAAAGGCCGCCGGTCTGAAGCGCCTGTAATACGCGAAGCGTTTCCTCAACGCTGCGACCGACGTTGTCATCGGTCACAACCGCATATTTGAGAACGCCTTCCGGATCGATGATGAAGAGTCCGCGCTGTGCGACGCCCGACTGTTCTTCGAGCACGCCGTACGCGCGCGCCGTTTCTTTCGTGTAGTCGGCGACGAGCGGATATTTGGTGCCCGCGATTCCGTTCTTTTCGCGCGGCGTATTCAGCCACGCCCAATGCGAATGAATCGAATCGGTCGATGCGCCCAAAATTTCGCAGTCGAACTCTTTGAACTCGTCGTAGCGATCGGAGAGCGCCGTGATTTCCGTCGGGCAGACGAACGTGAAGTCGAGCGGATAGAAAAAGAAGATGAGCCACTTGCCGCGATAATCCGCGAGCTTGATCTCTTTGCCGAGATCCTTCGCTCCGGTCGCGTCCTTGGTGCTCGGAAGTTTGAAATCGGGTGCCGGCTTACCGACTTGCGCCAACATACAACTGACCTTTCGTCTCGAGGGGTGTATCCGTAGCGCCAAGCGCTACGGCGATATCGACCCGGCTCGGTTGGCCGAAGTTTCATGTCGCCTCCACTTGACATGGTGTCGTGTATACATTACATTTAGTCACATGAAAGCGACAAACCCCACCACCCAAGCCTCCCGCCGCTATACCCTCGAGTTCTCCGCGGCGATCGTGCTTTACATGGCCGTTGTGTTCGCGACACGCATGGCGTTTCGCAACGCCTCGGGACCCTGGGAAGTCGTCATCGCCCTGGCGCCCGTCGTGCCGGTCCTGCTCGTCTTCGTCGCCGGCCTACGGCTCTACGCGGGGACCGACGAGTTCAATAAGCGACTTATGGTCGAATCGCTCGCGATCGCCGGGGTGATCACCGCACTCGTTGCCGTCACCTACGGCTTTATGGAAGGCGACATCGTGCCCCGCCCGTCCGCGTGGTGGACGTGGGTGCTCTTCATGGGCTCGTGGCTGCTCTCATCGTTCGTCCTACGGCTACGCTACCGATGAAGAATCGCATCAAACTTTTGCGGGTCGAACGCGATCTTTCGCAAGCGCAGCTTGCCGACGAACTCGGCATCGCTCGACAAACGGTCGTGGCGCTCGAAGCCGGAAAATACGCCCCGAGCCTTCCGCTCGCATTTAAAATCTCACGCCTGTTTCACAAGCCCGTCGAAGATATCTTCGACGCCGAATCCGTAGAGTAAGGAGCCCTCCAATGTTTGGTTTCGTCCTCGCCGCAGCGCTTGCGGTCTCTTCCCCGATGCCTTCACTTCCCACGCCGTCCGCCTCGTTTCAAAGCGGAACCCTGCACGTCGACCGTTATGGCCACGGCGGAACAGCACTGGTCTTCGTTCCCGGGCTCGGTTGCTGCCCGTGGAGCTGGGCCGAGCAGATCGCCCGTTTTTCGAAGAACAACACGGTCTACGCCGTTACCCTCGCCGGATTCGACGGAACGCCGTTTACGCCGCAAAGCGATCTGACGGCAACGTTCGAGAACGACTTCTGGGGCATGCTCGCATCGCAGCATATCGACAAGCCGATCGTCGTCGGCCACAGCCTCGGCGGCACCCTCGCGTTCGCGCTCGCCGAATCACACCCGGAGCGCTTGCGCGCCGTCGTCGCCGTCGATGGACTTCCCGTCTTTCCCCTCCTGGCGCAATCGACGCCCGCACAGCGCAAAAGTGCCGCGCAATCTCTCGCTGCGAGCGTACAAAACGAAACGCACGATCGACTGCTCGCCTTCGAGCGCACGTACATGAAACAGATTGGGACGACGCACGAAGATCTCATCGAGCCGACGGCGCAACTCGAAGCCAAGAGCGATCCCAAAGCGATCGCGGCATGGGGCGAGGCCGACATGAACATGGACTTGCGCCCGGGGCTTGCGAAAGCGACGCTCCCGATCGTGGAACTCATGCCGTACGCGCAGCCGAGTCCGTACTCGAAGGATCAAACGCTCGCGTTCTATCGGATGCTCGTGGCCGGAGCACCGAACGTCACCGTCGTTCCGGTCGAAGGCTCACGGCACTTCGCGATGCTCGACGCGCCGCAGACCGTCGACGCGCAGATCACACGGGTTCTATCGCAGGCACGCTGAGCCGGGCGTAACGTTCGCGCACGCGCACGGCCTCGATATGGTCGTACGCACGCGCGGCTTCGCGGGCAAGTTCCTCCAACAGCTCGACCTCTTCGGGGTCGAGCTGTGCGCCGTTAAGATGCGCCCCGTAGAGCGTGAACGACACGAGTTCGTGCCGAACCGTGACGGGAATCGCAAGGGCATAGATCGCGCTATTCTCGGCGTCGAGATGGTTGCGGAGTTGATCGAGCCAAATCCGCTCTTCGCCC
>DASSZO010000054.1:0-16013 GCA_035702815.1 Candidatus Aquilonibacter sp.
TCACGCAGCGCTCGATGCGCCCGCGCGATGCCCGCGCCCGCGAAGGGCTCGACGTATGGAACTGCGGCGGTGCGCCCGATGCCGGGTTTGCCGAGCAAGTGTACATTCACGAACCGGAAGCTGCCCAGGACGGATGGGCAGTTGCGTCGATCGTCAACGAGTCTCGAGGCGTCGGATTTTCCGTGAGCTTTCGACCGGAGCAACTCCCGGCGTGCTTTTCATGGCGCATGCTGGGCGTGCGCACCTACGTCATGGCCGTCGAGCCCGCAAACTGTCCGACGATCGAAGGCCGGATCGCAGCGGAAAGAAACGGGACGTTACCGATGCTCGAGCCGGACCAGTCGCGCGAGTATGACCTCGAGTTTAGGTTTTTCTGACGAAGCGGTCGTAGAGCCATAGCAGAAGAGCGGTCGCGATCCCGAGTCCGGTCACGATACTCCACATCAGCGCTGGTGCGTTTGCCAGTTCACAGTAGCGATGAAAGATCGATCCGCCGAACGAGCCGCCGACGAACGAGCCGATGCCGATCGGCAAGAACGCGAAGCCCATGTAGGTCCCTTGCTGTCCGGGCGGCGCGAGGCGCGAGATATACTCGTAGTAACGCGGCGACTGAATGATTTCGCCCAGTGCCAAGACCGCCAAGCTGAGCACCGCCGTGAGCGTGCTCGCGTGCGATGCCACGATCAGCCATCCGAGCGACGTAATGAGCGTTCCGATGGTAATCGCCGCAAATGCGGGGAGCCGGCGCGTGAACGCGTTAATAAGCACCGTACAGGTGATGACGATCGCCGGATCGGTCATGAGCACGTAGCCGCTGTTCGCAGCCGGAACGTACTTCGCCAGAAAGAGGGGCAGGATCAGGTACTGCTGCCAAAAGACGATCCAATAGCCCGAGAAGATGACGAGGAAGAGAACGAAGCGCCAGTTCGACAGCACCACGCCGAAGTTGCGCGCGACCGTCGCAAGCGAGGGTTGCGGCTCGGTGCTCTGCGCGCGCGGCTCTTTGTAGAAGAACAACACGACGAAGAACATCAGGGCGACGCTCGTTGCGGCCAGCAGAAAGACGTTCTGCGGCGGCATGTGCGCGTGAATCCATCCGGCGACGAACGGACCCGCCGTGCTGCCGATGTTCACCATCGTGTAATAGATCGAGTATCCGATCGAGCGGACGTCTTCGCGCGATGCGCGCGCGGTCGTGCCGACGACCGATGGCTTGACAAGAGCGACTCCGAGCGCCGGCAAGAAGAGGATGATGCCCGCGAGCAGGCCGAGCGGAAGGATCGATCGCACCGGCGCAAGCCACGGCGCTCCGATCGAGCCGACGAGTACGTACGCGAGCGCGAGAATGAAATATGCCGTCGAGAGCGCGCGCCGAAAGCCGATGCGGTCCGCAAGCGCGCCGCCGAAGATCGCCATCACCCAGACGGCCCCGCCGAAGATCCCGCTCAAGGTGGCCGCGGCCGAGCTTGGGAAGCCGAGGCTTTGGTTGAGGTAGAGCGCGAGCGCCGAGAACACCGCGTAATACGAAAGGCGTTCGAATATCTCGGTGATGTTGGCGATCCAGAACGGCCGTTGGAAGCCGTTACGGATCGCGCTCAGAGAAACAGCCATGCCTGCGCCAATTGGCTTGCGTGGCCGCGGTGCCTGCCGGGCTGTCGCCGCTATGCGGTGAACGACTCCTCGCGCCGCTCCGAGCGAACGCGAAAACCGATGAGCGTCATCAGTGCTACCGCGACGAATGCGAAGAGCATGAAGATGCCCATCGCGCGGCCGTAGTCGGCGCCGGATGCCGTCGCGAATGTGGTTGCAGCCAGAGCCGCGATGATCTGCGCCGTTCCCGACGCGATCAAGTTGCCCACTTGATACACAAAACCGGGAAACGTGCCGCGTGCGAGCGGCGGGGCGATCTCGTTGAGGTGCGCGGGAATGATGCCCCACGCTCCCTGCACCATGAATTGCATGATGAAGCCGCCGAGCATCAGCATCGCCATGCCCGAACTAAACGCCCATAGCGGGATCGCGACGATTCCGAGCACCGCGCAGATGACGATGCAAATGCGGCGTCCCCAACGCTGCGAGAGCCAGCCGAAGAAGATACCGCCGCCGATTGCGCCGAGGTTCGCGACGATCCCGATTTGACCGACGGCCGCCGGACCGAATGCGTGCTGCTTAGCCAGGAACGTCGGATACGGATCTTGCGAGCCGTGCGACATGAAGTTGAACGCGGCCATGAAGAACACGCCGTAGAGGAAGAGCGGCCAAAACCGTTTGATCGAATGCCACAGCACGTCGCCGCCGATCGCAAGACGCTCGGCCGACTTCGCAAGCCAGACCGGCGACTCGGGAACCTGGGAGCGAATATAGAGAATGAGCAGCGCGGGTACCGCGCCGACGATGAACATTCCGCGCCAGCCGATGCGCTCGAAGAACAGCCACAACGTAAGATTCGCCAGCAAGTAGCCGACGGCGTAGCCCTCTTGCAGAATGCCGGAGAAGATGCCGCGACGGTTCGACGGAAGCGACTCCATCGCAAGCGCCGCTCCCAAGCCCCATTCGCCGCCCATCGCGATGCCGAAGAGCGCGCGCAGGATGAGAAAGACGGCGAGGTTCGGCGAGAACGCGGTCAAGAGTTCGAGGAGCGAATAGAGCGCGATGTCGATCATCAGCGGCGTGCGCCGCCCGTAGCGATCGGCGAGCCAGCCGAAGATCAGCGCGCCGACGGGACGCAGCGCAAGCGTCAGCGTGACGGCGGTGAGGACGGTGGCGACCGACGTTCCGAAGTCGGTCGCGAGATGCGGAACGACGACGATGACGAGGAAGAAGTCATACGCGTCGAGCGTCCATCCGAGGAAACTCGCGATGAACGTCTTCCTCGCCTCGGCGGTCACGGGGTCGCGCTTACCTCGGGCAGCGGCGATGCGCTCGCGCTCGCGGTGGCGTTTGCATCGGGTGAAGCGCTCGTTTGCGGCGACGCGCTCGCGCCGGGCGACGCGCTCGCCCCCGGGGAAGCGGATGACTTGGCCGACGGCAGTTCGTCACCGTAGAGCACGAGCATCCACGTTTCGTCTTTTTTGACTTGGAACTTCGGAATCGTCAGTTGGAAGCGCAGCGTCTGCTTGTCGAGCTTCGATTCCGAGTACGATCCCATGAACTTATCCGTGTGCTGTTTCTTCTTGACGATCTCGCGGAAGAGCTGCACGGCAAAGCCGCGGCCGCCGATCTGCTCTTTGGGGAGCGTGAATTCGGCGATCGTTTTTCCTTGCAGAATGACGTCGGCATCCGTCTTCACGCGCACTTCCATCAGCGGTACGGTTGCGACGGCCTTGGGATCGGGATTCTGCATCTTCGGCGCGTCTTTGGGCAGCGCGACGGAGGCGAGGAGGATGTGCGCAGCAGCCGGTGACGGCGAGGACGACGGCGATCCCGAACCTTTCGGCGCGCCGCTCTCTTGCGGCGTCGGTGTTGGCGTCGGCGTCGGAGTTGGGGTGGGTGTCGGTGTCGGTGTCGGTGTCGGCGATGCTTTTGCTCCGGCTTTGCCGCTCGGTGACGGCGAAGGCGATGCTTCGTCTTCGTTCGTCACGTTGAAACGAATCGTGCACGAGAAGCCCTGCTGCTCGGGGCATTCCAGCCCCTTGGGCGCATCGGCAAACGCGTACGACGTAAAACCACCGCTTTCGGTCGTCCCGTTCACGCCGAGTTTCCCGCTGATCGTCGGCGATGGAACCGGCGTCATATTGTTCTGCTGCGCGGACTGCGGATTGATGGGCGGGCTTACGCCGCCCGGCGCGGACGTGCCGCCCGAACCAAAACTGCCCTGACAGGCGGGAAGAAGCGCGAACAACGCAATCGGAATGATACGGTTAAAGCGCACGTGAGACGACCTTTTCCTTGAGTTCTTCACCGAATGCGGCGACCGAAACGGTGCGTTTTTCTTCGGTGCCTCGCTCGTTGACGTTCACCGTGCCGTCCGCCGCCTCTTGTTTACCGACGACGAGAATGTACGGCACTTTTTGCGTCTTCCAGTGGCGGATTTTGTATCCAAGCTTCTCGTTGCTCTCGTCCACATAGATGCGAAATCCCATTCCCTCGAGCTTTGCGGCCGTTTCGCGCGCATATTCGAGCTGGTTTTCCGAAATCGGCGCAAGGACGGCTTGCACGGGCGCAAGCCAAGCAGGGAACGCGCCGCCGAAATGCTCGACGAGGATACCGAAGAAGCGTTCGAGCGACCCGGCAAGCGCGCGGTGAATCATCACCGGCGTATGGTCGGCGCCGTCGGCGCCGCGGTACTTGAGGTCGAAGCGCTTGGGAAGCACGAAGTCGACTTGCACGGTGCCGAGCTGCCATTTGCGACCGATCGCGTCGCGTACGTTGATGTCGAGCTTCGGACCGTAGAACGCGCCGCCGCCCTCGTCGACCGAATACTCGAGATTGTATCGTTCGAGCGCTTTGCGAATTGCGTCTTCCGCGATCGGATCCGTATCGCCGCGAAGCTGCGGTTCGCGGGTGGAGAGAAAATACTCGAAGTCGTTGAAGCCGAACGCCTTCATCAGGCGCAGCGCCTCGTCGAGCGTCTGCTCGAATTCCGCTTGCAACTGTTCGGGCGTGCAGAAGAGATGGGCGTCATCTTGGGTAAAGCCGCGCACGCGCGTGAGGCCGTGCATCACGCCCGAACGTTCGTAGCGATACACGGTGCCGAATTCCGAGTAGCGGATCGGCAGCTCACGGTAACTATGCTGACGGCTGCGATAGATCAGGATATGCCCGGGGCAGTTCATCGGCTTGAGGCGGAAGCGCTGCTCCTCGACCTCGAGCGGACCGAACATTCCATGCGCGTAATTCTCGAGATGCCCCGAGATCGCGTAGAGTTTCTCGCTGACGACGTGCGGCGTTACGACCGGCTGGTATCCGCGATCGTGCAAGCCTTCACGGATAAACTGCTCGACGATGTTGCGCACGATGGCACCTTTGGGGTGCCAGAAGACGAGACCGCCGCCGGCGTCTTCCTCGATGGAGAAGAGATCGAGCTCCACGCCGAGCTTGCGATGGTCGCGCTTTTGCGCCTCTTCGATCTGATGCAAGTACGCATCGAGGTCGTTGCGGTCGTACCATGCGGTTCCGTAGATGCGCTGCAGCATCGGATTGTGCTCGTCGCCGCGCCAGTACGCGCCGGCAACGTTGAGCAATTTGACTGCGCCGATTTCGCCCGTCGTATGCGCGTGGCCGCCCCGGCAGAGGTCGGTGAACTCGCCGATGGTGTAGAGCGTGATCGGCTGCCCCTCCGGGATCTCGCGCGCAAGCTCTACCTTATAGGGATTGTCGCGGAAGCGTTCGATCGCGCCCTCGCGGCTGATCTCCTCGCCGGTCATCTCATAGTTGGCCGCGATGATCTCGTTCATGCGCTTTTCGAGCCGTTCGAGGTCTTCGGGCGTGAACGGCGTGCCGCGATCGAAATCGTAGTAGAACCCGTTCTCGATCGACGGGCCGATCGTCGGCTTGGCTTCGGGGAAGAGATCCTGGACGGCGTAGGCCAACACGTGCGCCGCCGTGTGACGCAGTTCGGCGAGGGTCGCGGGGTGGGCAGTTTCGGGCATATCGCACGCCGATTCGCTATCGGCGGGATCGATCCTTAGAAGGGCAGCTCGGCCGGCGAGGTGCTGCTTGCAACGAAAGTCGCAAGATTAAGGAGACCATAAACCGGCTTTAAAGCCACTTTAGTTCCGGACCCCGCACCATAGGGTTGAAGCTTACACGCTCTCCAATTTCTTGACAGAGGAGTCAATTCTTCATGCGTAAGATGCTTGCGCTCGCGCTTGCCGGGCTCGTCGTGGCCTGTGCCGGAGGCGGCGGCCGTGCGTTTGCGGGAACGAACCTGCTCGAAACCGGTTCGACGCTGCTCTACCCGCTCATGAACCTCTGGGTCGCCGATTACCAGAAAGAACACGGCGACGTCCAGATTACGACCCAAGGTACCGGTTCGGGTACGGGTATCTCGCAGGCGATTGCCGGCGTCGCGCAGATCGGTGCGTCCGACGCGTACCTCGCCGACGCGCAGATGAAGAACTCGCCGATGCTCAACATTCCGCTTGCGATCTCGGCGCAGCAGATCAACTACAACGTCCCGGGATTGAACAACGTTCACCTGAATCTCTCGGGTCCGGTTCTCGCCGGCATCTACAGCGGCGCGATCAAGACGTGGGACGACGCGAAGATCAAAGCGATCAACAAACAGTACGCGTCGAAGCTGCCGCACCTCGACATCGTGCCGGTCCACCGCGCCGACGGTTCGGGCGACACGTTCATCTTCACGCAGTACCTTTCGAAGTCGACGCCGTCGTGGTCGAACGGCCCGGGCTACGGCACGACGATCAGCTGGCCGTCGGTTTCGAGCGCGGTCGGTGCGAACGGTAACCCCGGCATGGTGCAGACCTGCCAGAACACGAAGGGCTGCGTCGCGTACGTCGGCGTGAGCTTCCTCGATCAAGCGCACAAGGCCGGCCTCGGCTACGCGGCGCTGCAGAACAAGAGCGGCAAGTTCGTACTCCCCACGCCGCAGAACGTCGGCGCGGCTGCTGCGGCGCTCGACAAGCACACGCCGCAAGACGAGCGGATCTCGCTGGTCTTCGCCCCGGGCGCGAATTCGTACCCGATCATCAACTACGAATACGCGATCGTGAATCCGAAGCAGCAAGACGGCGCGAAGGCCGCGGAACTCAAGAAGTTCCTCGACTGGGCGCTGACCAAGGGACAGAACTCCAAGTATCTCGGAGCCGTTCACTTCCTTCCGCTGCCGGGCAGCGTCGTGAAAATGAGCCAGGCGCAGGTTAACAAGATCAAGTAGGGATACTTCATGGCCACTATGGACATGGCTGCACGTGGGGATAGCGCGAAAGTGCTATCCCCTGCTGCGCTTCAGCGAATCCCCGCGCAGTTGATCTTCCGGGTCGTTACCGGAATCGCTGCGCTTGTGACGTTTGGGCTGATCTTCGTGATGTTGTTCTTTCTCGTCGTGTACGCGTACCCGGCGATCCGGTTCAACGGTCTCGAATTTCTGACCAGCTCGATCTGGAACATCGGCAACCAGTACGGCAGCGGTGTGACCACACGCAACGGCTTCACGGGAGCACCCGGCGCGTCATTCGGCGCGCTCGTTTTCATTTTTGGGTCGATCGTGAGCGCATTGTTGACCATGGTCATCTCTGTGCCGCTCTCGCTCGCCGTCGCGCTCTCGCTCGTCTACACGGTTCCGCGCCGGATTCGTCCGCTCGCGAACGCGCTCGTCGAACTGATGGCCGGCATTCCGTCGGTCGTCTACGGGTTGTGGGGACTCGTCGTTCTGGTGCCGTGGATCGCCAACGCGTTCGGTCCGTTCGTTACGTCGAAGCTGGGATGGATTCCATTCCTCGGCGGTCAGATCGGCAGCGGCAACGGTTTGATTGCATCGGTCTTTATTCTCTCGCTGATGGTGATCCCGATCATGGTCGCGACCACGCGCGACGTGATTCTGTCTCAGTCGAACTCGATTTTTGAAGCGAGCATGGCGCTTGGCAGCAGCAGTTGGCAGGCGATGACGCGCGCCGTGCTGCCGAGCGTGCGCGCCGGCGTGGTGGCATCGATTCTGCTCGCGTTCGGTCGCGCGATCGGTGAAACGATGGCCGTGCTGATGGTCTGCGGCGCCGCGATCAACGTCTTTCCGCAAAATATCTTTTCGCCGGTCAACACGATCGCCGCCGTCATCGTCTCGCAGCTCGAATCGGCACTGACCGACTCGACCGGCATGGCGCAGCGTTCGCTCGCAGAGCTCGCGTGCGTGCTCTTCGTCATCACCCTCATCATCAACGTGATCGCGCGCGGCATCATGCGCGGTGCGGATCGCGCGGAAGGACGCAAGTCATGAGCGCCGGACAGGTCGTCCACGGAACGGCCCGCAGCACCCACATCAGCCGCACGTGGTGGGGCATCAGCGCCGCCTGCTTGGTCGCGGTCATCGGCTTGCTCTTTTCGATTTTCGCGTTCGTGCTCGTGCAGGGTCTACCGGCGCTCAAGCCGTCGCTCTTCATCGAGCCGACGCACGGCATCGCGGGCGGTCTTGCCAACGCGATCGTCGGCACGCTGCTGCTGGTCGCGATCGGCTTGGTGCTCGTGATCGTCATCGGCCTCGGCACCGCCATTTGGACGGTTGAGTTTGCGCCCGCGTGGGCGAAACGCGCCATTCGGTTCATGGTCGACGTGCTCGCCGGCGTTCCGTCGATCGTCGTCGGGTACTTTTTGTACGTGGCGCTGGTGGAAGAAGCGGGCTGGGGATTCTCGCTCATCGCGGGTGCGATGGCGCTCGCGATCTTCATGCTGCCCTACGTCGTTCGCGCGGCAGACGTCGCGCTGACGAACGTTCCGAAGATGCTGACCGAAGGCGCCGTTGCACTCGGCGCGCGCCCCGCGATGGTTGTGGCGTCGATTGCGTTCCCGTACGCATTACCTGGCATTCTCACCGGACTTCTCGTCGCGACGGGAATCGGGTTAGGCGAGACGGCTCCGTTGATTTATACGGCCGGCTGGTCGAACTACATGCCGACCCTGCACCCGACGCACTCGCCGGTGGGCTACCTGACGTACGTCGTCTGGACGTACATCAGCCAGCCCTTTGCCGAATCGCATCGCCTCGCGTACGCCGCCGCGGCGTTGCTGATGATCTTCATCTTCGCGACCAACCTGCTCGCGCGCTCGTTCGTCGAGTACAAACTCAACAAGCACACGAGCCGCTAGTCGAGCGCGCTTAGTGCTCTAACGTCAGCGGAGCGAAGCCCTCGGGCGCTTTCTCTTCGCCGGGAATGTGCACGGGCACGATGCCTAGCGACGAGCACGATTCTTTGGGCGGAACGCCGATGTCCGAGACGATTGCCGCTGACGCGGGGATCGGAAGCTTCGTTCCGCTGAGGCGCTCCATATCGAATCCGCCGAGTAAATCCGAGAGGCGCGGATCGAGATCGCGCGGCCCTTCCGGAAGATAGGGATGTTCGTCGGGAAGCGATGCGAGCGCCGGCAGGTCGAAGATCTTGCCGAGCATTTTGGCAAACGAGGTGTGATCGGAAAGATCGCTCACGACCGCGTGGTCTTTGGCGAACGGCGAAATCAGAATCGCCGGAACGCGCGGGCCGTCGCCGCAAGGGTGACCGTCGGGGCAGCGCTCGAACGACGGCGGTGCCATGTGATCGTAGAAGCCCTCGGAGTCGTCCCATGTGATGAGGATCAGCGAATCGTTCCAGTATTTGCTCTTCGCGATCGCGTTGACGAATTTGGCCACGAACGCTTCGGAGATTTGCGAGTCCGAGTATCCCGGGTGGTCGTCATCGCCCCGGAAATGATACTGGACGTACGGGCTCTTGTCGGCCGGTTTGAAACCGAACGGATTTTCGTATCCGCCCTTGACGAAGACGACGCCGCGATCGCCGAGCGTTCCGTTTTGGATCGCCGGAAGCAGCGCCTTGACGTCGTGCACGCCGCGCCAAAAGTACGGATTGTTGCGTAGGTAGCCAAAGTACTGAAGCGCGTTGTGATGGGTGACGTAGGGCGAGGAGATGCCGTTGAATTTCTCACCGAAGCCTTCCTGATACCACCCCCACGGAACGGCCGGCGCACCGCGATGCGCGAGCGACGCCACGTCTTGCTTGATGTCGTCGTCATCTTTCTTCGCGTTAGTCGCCTCTTTGCCGGAGAGCGTCAGGAAGAGCGTCGCGAAGGTCAGATCGTATTGCGACGTCCCCGGCTGCGGCGTGTTGCCGTCACCGTAGGGTCCCCAGTACGGCTCGGTGTCGTTGACGACGGGAACGCCCGGACCGGTGCCAAGGGCGTTGACCTGTTCGTCGCCGTGGCGTGCCCATTGCGTTTGTCCCGTTTGCGCGGCGATCAGGTCGATGTTGCCGGGCGTCGACGGCCCGTACATGCCTTGGAAGAAGTGATCGTAGAGCGCGAAGTTTTTCGCGTACTGCCAGTAGTACGGGATCGTATCGCAGTCTTCAAAGGCCATCGTCAACAGGCCGACGCGCTGAGCGTCTTCCCGCGAGTAGCCGCGTGCGAGCAGCCCGAACTCTTCGGTGGAGATGAACTGGTCCATGCGTCCGCCGTCGGCCTTCGTGATCAGCGCGAGGCGCGCGTGGTTCGCGTCGGCGGTATCGGCGGCGGTAATGCGAAACGGCGTCACCCACTGATTGCCGAGCGGGTCATATTGGCGGAAGCCTTGCGTCTGCGCCAGCGTGGTAGCGAGATTGGCCGCACCGGGGAACGTCCCAAAGTACGAGTCGAACGAGCGGTTCTCTTGATAGATCACGAAGACGTGTTTGATCTTTTGGCGCACGAGTCCAACGAGTGCATCCTCGCCGCTCGATGGCGTAGCGGCCGCCGTTTGCGCGGGCGCGCTGATGGGGCCGCAGAGCAGCGATACGGAACAAAGCAGAGCAGCAACGACGCGCTTCACGTGAGTCCTCCGATGACGATGTGACGTTGCTCTTCGAAGAAAGGCGGCCCGCGTCATGCAAACCTTAACGAAGATGAAGGCGTTCATGCCGCTGTCACTCGGGCATGCTAGTGCTGGAACGATGAGACGGGCATTCCTATTCGTTGGACTGGCGTTGAGCGTGGCGCTGCCGTTGCGCGCCGCGGCGGCCACGAAAGATATCTTCGCGGTCGTCGTCACCCGGCATGGCGTGCGCAGCATCTCTAAGCCGCTGCCGCAGTACAACGTCGACGACTGGCGGCCGGTGCCGCCGAGCTACTTGACCGCGCGCGGCTATTCGCTCGTCACCTACCTGGGCCAGTACTACCGACTCTACTTTGCATCGCGCGGCATCCCCGTCGAGTGCGGGGCGCCCAACGTATTCATGTATGCCGACACCGATCAGCGTACGATGCTTACCGGCCGGGCGCTTATTCAGGGAATGTGTGGGTCGCCGTCCGCGATTGCGCTCTACCATCGCATCCAAAGCGCGTCGAAATCCGACGACCCGCTCTTTAATGCCACGCAATGGCTCGCGAGCCGGCATCGAATCGATCCGCATGCGTCGCGACTGGCGGTGCTGGCCGCGCTCCGCGACACCCCGTCGAGCGCTCAAGCATCGGCGATCGTGCAAGACAAGCATGGATTGAGCGAGTTGGCCGGCCCGCTCAAAGCGGCCTCGACGTACGCAGAAGACCTGTTTCTGCAATACGCGCAGTGCGATCCGCATGCTCCATCGCCGCCGGCGCTTGCATCGGCGATGAGAATGCACGTGCTCGCCTACGATATCAATGCGAGGAATAGCTACAATCCGCGCGTACGCGCGGGCACGCTCTTCGCGCATATTGCGGCAATGCTCGAAGCGAAAGCTCGAATGTCCCATCCGCACGTGCAGATTCCCGATATCGCGGGCGACGACGCGGCCTTCTTTAGCGGTCACGACACGCAGCTCGGCGCGCTCGGGGGTATTCTCGGTGCGCATTGGGCGCCGGGCGGCGATTTCGTGCGCGATGACATGCCGCCGGGGAGCGCACTCGTCTTCGAACTCTATCGCGACGCGCAGGCATATCGCGTGCGTATGAAATTCGTGTACGAAACGATGGAACAGTTTCGCCACTATAAGCTGCTTCGCAGCGGCGTCGCATCCGTGCCGGTTCAGTTTGCCGGCTGCACGGGGAGCGATTGCAGCATGTCCCTTACGCGCTTCGCGCGCATCGCCGATGACTTACAGCGCGACGGGTTCGTCCGTGAGCAGTGGACGAGCGATACGAGCGAGCCGATCGCTTTCGATCCCCTCCTAAACCCGAAATGGACACGGTGTAGCCCCTAAGCAGCGGGACGAACGTCCCACGAGCAACGCTGTTGGTCAGCGTTCGTCGCGACCAACGGCCCTCGGCTGCGAAGCGCCCGGCCCTCTACGATAGCAGCGAGGGGGCCGACATCATGGACAAACGGATCGTACTCGGAGTGCTTTGCGCGATGCTTACCGCCTGCGGCGGAGGCGGCGGAGGCGGCGGCTCGTCGAGCGGCGGCAGTGTTCCATCGGGGCCGCCGCAAGCAACAAAAACCGCTCCGCCTGTCATCCCCAACGCGCACGTGGGCGTCGCGGTCTTCGGCGATGACAGCTATGGTCCGGGTGCCCTCGATGTCGTGTCGCTCTTCGACGGAAACGGTCAACCGCTGCCGTCGCCTGCCGTCGTGACGATCGCGCTTCCGTACATGTTCGATCTCGAGGATATCGCAATCTCTCCCGATGCCTCGATCGGCCTCATCGCGGACGGCGCCCGAACGCTGCGCGTGTTCACCGGGCTCGCCGCTCGAAATCCGGTGATCTCTTCGACGATTCTCGACGTCAGCGCACACGGAAACGATCTCGATGCCGTGCGCCTTTTCAATAACGGCGACGAAGCCGTTATTTCCGCGGACACGGATTCCCAGTTGTATGTTGTGTCCGGCGTGCGCAGCGGCGCACCCGTGTTCGCCCAGGCGATCGCAACGCCCGATCTTCGTAACGGCCTCGTCCTATCGTCCGATGACAGCGTGCTCTTGGCGCGCGGATACAGCGGCGTCACGGTCTATGCCGTTGCGGCAACCACCCCGCAACAGGGACTGCTCGGAGGTTGGATCTACCACTCGTTCACGGAAACCGGAAACTTCACCGCAGTGCCCGTGCTCGATGCCGCGGACGCGCGCGGCGGCATGGCGAGCGATCCGGCTGACGTCAGCCGTGCGATCGTCGTCGGCGGTTCATCGCTCGTCGAGCTAACCGGCTTGCCGAATTCGGCGGCGGCGTCGAGCGCCGTCCCGATTTCGGGCGCGCGCAATTCGTTTGCGGTCGCGATCTCGCCCGACGGAACGACGGCATTCGTCGGTACGGACGCGGGAATTGCCGTCTTTTCGGGCGTGAACACCGGAACACCGGCGCAAACGCAGAGCGTAACGGTTCCGGGATCGAACGGCGACACGCTGCAGCAACTGAGCAACGTGCAAGTAACGAGCGACGGAAAGTATCTCGTCGTCGTCGGCCGTTCGGCGCAACTGGCGAGCGGCAGCAACGGATATCTCGTGGTGCTGCCAATCGTAAGCGGAAAACTTGGTGCTCCCGTCACGACCGTGACGAACGTCCCGGTTCCCGATAACAACCAATTGCTCGTGCAGTAATGATTCATCGGTTGCCGAGCGTTCCTCTGCGGGACCGGTAAACGCGCCCCAAGAAGCGGGCGGCATGACCTCGAAACGCAGCCTCACCGTTCTTTTGATCGGGTGGCTGCTCTGCGTGTGTTTCATGCTCGTACGCGGGCGAGCCGACATCGTGACGATCGGCACGGATATCGTTTGGCCGCTCGTCGTGTTGCTGTGCGCCTGGGTCACGACGCGGATCGCTCCGGCTCCCGAACCGCTTGCACGTCCTACCGACGCGCGCCCGCGAATCATTCTGCAGCTGGTCGTCATCGGGATCTTTATCATCTTGACGGGATTGCGCGGCGCCCAGGGGCATGGGCTCATGACGGTCTGGATTCCGGGCTGGTCACCGTTGCTGGCTTTCTTTGCTTCGTTGGGCTCGCACATCGGCATGGCAAGCGACGTGACCAACTTTGGCAGCTATGTCGTGGTGCCCGGCATACTCGTCATGCTTCTCGGCGCTCGATTGGGAGAGATCGGTTTCGCCCGCTTCGGCCCAAACATCGGGAGGCTGTCAGCCCTGTGGCTTGCATTTCCTGCCGTTCTTTGGGCGATCGCAATAGCGCGCGGTGTCAGCCCGGGGTTCATGATATTTGCGCTGATTCGCAATGTGTTGAGTAACGGGATAAGCGAAGAGTTCTTGTGGCGCGGCCTGCTTTTCACGCGGTTACGCGCGCTCGTATCGACGGAAACGGCACTATGGACGCAAGCCGTTCTCTTTGGTCTCTGGCACTTCGGCTACGACTACAGCAGCGCGCCTCATCACGACCTAGCGCTGATGGTTGCCGACATGTTCTCGTCACAGGTGGTGCTGGGGTATGCGTTCGCATGGTTGATGCTGCGCACGAGAAATATCGTCTTGCCAACCGCCGTGCACGCCGCCTTCGATAGCTTGGGCGACGCGTTCGGAGCAACGTAGATCGTACGCTCGACGATGCCGCACCAAAATCGAGTGACGCCGTTTGGCACCATCGAAGCGCTGCCCGGGCGCGGAGCCATGCTCGGGAATCGGGGCGTCGTGCACGACGCGAGCGGCTCGATTGTACGAGCGTGGCAGACCCGGCGTTGGATCTGTTGCGTGCTTGAATTCAAAGGGCGCCATCGCGAAGTCATGGAGCCGAACCGATGGACGCACCTGTTTTTCCTGGACGAGGCGACGGCCTTTGCGGCCGGTCATCGCCCGTGCGCCGAGTGCCGCCGAGCCGATTACGTTCGATTCCGCTCGCTCTGGGAAGAGATCTACGGACCCGTGGCGACCGTTGACGACATTGATTCCCTGCTGCATGCCGCGCGGTTGAACGGCAAGTGGAAGCGGACGTATCGCGCGCAGTGCTCGACGTTGCCCGACGGAACGTTCATCGCACTCGGAGATCAACCATGGCTCGTGCGCGGCAATCGCATGCATCGGTGGTCGAATAAGGGCTACGTTGAGGTTCGAGCACGCGCTGACGCGGAAGTCGACGTGCTTACACCGGAGCCGTTCGTGCGGCTCTTCGCGGCCGGATACCAAGCGTCAATGGCCGTGTCTCCGGCGTAATTAAACGCGTGCGAGGGCTTCGGCGAGCGCCTTTGCCTTTTGCTTGACCATGTCGCGGATTTCTCGAACCCGTTCGGGCGATTGCCCTTTGGGATCCGGCAGTCCCCAATCGTCGTCGATGTGAGGCACACCTTGCACGTCGCATCCCATCGTGATGATGCGATCGGCACGCCGCGCGACTTGCGGGTCGATGAGTTTTGGTTTCGCGCGTGAGATGTCGATGCCGTCCTCGGCCATCGCGGCGACGACTCCCGCATTCGGCGCGTCGGCCGCCTCGGTGCCCGCAGACGCAACGTCGATCGCGTCGCCGGCAAAGTGCTTGAGATACGCCTCGGCCATCTGGCTGCGTCCGGTATTGTGACGGCAAACGAAGAGGACGAAAGGCTTATGCGACATGCGGTTCTCCGTCGTGAGCGACGAGCAGATCTTCGGCGTCCTCGGCATCAATCGGTGCGAGCCAGTTGAAGACCGCCGTTGCGGCAAAGGCGCCCAAAAACTGCGCCACAATGAAGCCTGGAGCGTCGGCGGGCCGGATTCCGGCGAACGTATCCGTGAGCGACCGCGCGATCGTAACGGCCGGGTTCGCGAATGAGGTTGAAGCGGTGAACCAATACGCGCCGACGATATACCCGGCGACTGCAAACGGAGTGAAGGGAGATTTGGAACGCACGCATCCCCAAATCACGAGCACGAGCCCAAACGTCGCGACGAACTCCGCGAACCACTGCGACGGCCCCGTGCGAATGTGATGCGACGCAGCGATGGGTGGCAATCCGAACATTGCGTGCGCCGCGAACACGCCTAGTACGGCGCCCAGCAGCTGCGCGATGACGTAGATGGTGCAGTCTCTTGCGGACAGGCCCCGGCGTAGCGCATCAGATATCGAGACAACCGGGTTGAAGTGCGCGCCCGATATCGGCCCGAGCGCGAGGATTAGACAAACCAAAACGCCGCCGGTGGCAATCGAGTTAGCGAGCAGCGCGATAGCCACGTTCCCATCGGCGAGGCGCTGCGCCATGATACCGGATCCAACGATGGCTGCGAGAAGAAGCGCGGTGCCGATCAACTCGGACGCCGCGCGGCGCGTGAGCGCGCTCATGCGGCGCAGCAGCTACGGGCGCCCTCGTCAGACGAGCAGCAGGCCGTGTCGTCATTGTCGCGTTCTTCCGTATCCTCATGCACGGTGTAGATTTCCCAACGGCGGCCGTCGGGGTCAGACGCCCACACTTTGGTCTGGTTCGCGTAGCAGCACACGTCTTCGCGTTCGATCGACTGCACGAGACCGTTCGCCTCGAGCCGTTCGATAGC
>DASSZO010000145.1:0-5251 GCA_035702815.1 Candidatus Aquilonibacter sp.
GTGCAGATGATACGCATGCTTCTCTCGACGGTGGCAGCCGCCGCCCTACTCGGAATGCCGCACGTCTTTGCACCCGGTGTCGTCTCCGGGCCCGCGGACGACGGTACGCCGACCTTCACACCGGACGGGGCCACGCTCTACTTCACGCGCAGCGGGCCATCCGGCTCCGGGACGATTCTGGTATCCCACCGTACTGCGAGCGGGTGGAGCGAGCCGAAAACGGCCTCATTTTCCGGTACGTGGAACGATCAACACCCGGCAATATCGCCTGACGGCAATCAGATGGTGTTTGTTTCGACACGCCCGGCGCCGAGTCAAAGCGTCCGCGCCGCGCGCATCTGGTCGATGACGCGCACGCCCTGGGGTTGGAGCGCTCCGGTGCCGCTTCCCGAGACCGTGAATATCGGGCGCGCGATCTTTGCTCCGAGCGTCGCCGCCGACGGTACCATCTACTTTTTGAGCATCACGAAGCAGGGTTCGGGGCGACGGTTCCAACTCTATCGCTCACGGGTCGCGCACGGCAGATACGAACGAGCGCAACGGCTGTCATTTAGCTCGCCGGCGACGGCAGACGTCGACCCGGAAATTGCGCCTGACCAATCGTATCTCGTCTTCGCGAGCAGCGGGCGACGTGCGGGCGACGACCACGAACATCTCTATGTCGTACGACGCGCCGGCGAGGGGTGGGGCCGGGTCGAGCCGCTCCGTTACGTGGGCGATAACGCAAAGGGGCCGAGCAACGACAACGAGCCCCGCATCGCGCGCGGCGGCAACGCCCTCTACTTCAGCAGTGATCGATTGGGCGCCGGCGACAGCAACGTGTGGGTTGCGCCGTTTAGCGCGAAGCGGGCGGCTCGGGCGTCTTCTTACTGAGCGGGTTCTTGATCGTGATCGGTTTGGGCGTCGCGAGCTTGGGATGCACGTCGCCGGGGAACTGCATGACGACGTTTCCTTCGGCGTGCGCTTGTCCGGTCACGGTGTTGTAGATGACGTGCTCGGCTTGCATGTTGCGATCGCCTTGCACGATGTGCACGTTGCCTTGCAGATCGAGCTGATGCGTCCCATCGTTGAGCACGCCTTTGCCCGCATCGACGGTCGTGTCGGCTTGCACGTAGTGCACGTTGCCCGTGGCGGTATACACCTTCGCGGTTCCGTCGATGTGCACTTGATCGGCGGTGAGCGTCGACGGTCCGCGCGACTGCGACGGCTTGGTGCTCGAAAGTCCGGCGAAATTGCCCTGGGTATCGTGCATGACGACGTGTCCGTAGAGCGTCGCATCTTTGCTCTTATAATTGCCGCTCGCGCGATCGCCGGTGATGTCGCCGCCCTCGCGGTTCATCGTCACTTTGTTGGGCGTCGAAAAATCGCCGCTCTTGAAATTGACGTCGACCGAGGTCATGTGCACGGTCCACACGCCGACCTGAAACTGCGTCCCGTTATCGGCGGGCGCAGACGGCGACGGTTTGGGCGCCGCGGCGACGAGCGCAGCGGCGAGCATGATCGTGAGCGTGCGATTCATTCTTTGGTGCGAACCTTTACGGTATGACGCTCCACCGATCCGAGAAGTTCCGAGATCCGGTCGAATTTCATCACGCCCTCACGTAAGAGGCGGGCCGGCGTTACACTCAAGTCCACAATCGACGCTTCGCCCTCGTAGCGCGTAGGCCCGTTTAGCACCAAAAGGTCGGCGTCCGGAAGCTCGCTGATATCGTCGCCGCCCCGATACGGTGGGAGTCCGCTCTGATTTGCGCTGGTGACCGCCAGCGGGCCGCAGCGTTCGAGGATGGCGGTTGCCAACGGGTCATCGGGAACCCGAAACCCAAGCGTCACCATCCCTGCGGTGACCTCGTCGCTGATGAATTCGGGCTTGCGCACGATCAGAATGACCGGACCGGGCAGCAGCCGCTTTGCGGCCAGAATCGCGCTTGCATTTCCGGGGGCGAATTCGAGAAACTCCGCCGGCGTCGCGACGTGCAGCGTCAGCGGCTTGTCGTCGGGGCGCCGCTTCGCGTGGTAGACCGCATCGACCGAAGCGAGACGGTACGGATCGCATGCGATGCCGTAGCTCGTCTCGTTCGGGAAGATGATCGTGCCGCCGTCGAAGATGACGCGCGCGCACTCCTCGACGACGACGTCGAGCGCCTCTTTACGGGCATCGAGAACGTCGCCGATCGGCATGGTGGTTAGAGATGAATGCGCGACGCCGTGCCGAGCGCGACGCACGAGAGCGGATCCTCGGCGACGATTGCGGGCACGCCGGTCACTTCCGACAGGAGCTTATCCAAACCGCGCAGCAACGCGCCGCCGCCCGTGAGGATCACGCCGCGATCGATGATATCGGCGGCAAGTTCCGGCGGCGTCTTTTCGAGCACGGCCTTGACCGCTTCGACGATGGCTCCGACCGGCTCGGCGAGCGCTTCGCGAATCTCTTCGCTCGTGATCTTCACCGTTTTGGGAAGGCCGTTGATGAGATCGCGGCCGCGAATTTCCATTGCAAGTTCTTGTTCCAACTTATACGCGGAACCAATCTTGATCTTGATCTCTTCAGCCGTGCGTTCGCCGATCATCAAGTTATAGACGCGGCGGATATAGCGAACGATCGCATCGTCGAGTTTGTTGCCCGCAACGCGAAGCGACTGGGAAACGACGACGCCGCCGAGCGAGATCACCGCGACGTCGGTCGTGCCGCCGCCGATGTCGACGACCATCGATCCCGACGGTCCGTCGATCGGGAGACCGGCGCCGATCGCGGCCGCCATGGGTTCCTCGATGATGTCGACGCTGCGCGCGCCCGCGAGCTTGGCCGCGTCTTTGACCGCGCGCTCTTCGACGCTCGTGATCTCGGCCGGAACGCAGATCGTGACGTGCGGTTTCGGCTTGATGAGCGACGCCCACCACGAACGATCTTTCATCACCTTCTTGATGAAGTACGAAAGCATCGCTTCGGTCACTTCGAAATCAGCGATCACGCCGTCGCGCAACGGACGAATCGCTTGAATGTGCGCCGGCGTTTTGCCGAGCATCTGGCGCGCTTCCTCGCCGACGGCCAGCACTTTGCCGTTGTTCATGTCCTTGGCGACGACCGAAGGCTCGCGTAACACGATGCCTTTGCCTTTGACGTGCACCAGCACGTTGGCGGTTCCGAGATCAATACCGATGTCCAAGTTCTAGGCCTTCATGACGAGGGGTAAGCAATAAATCAACTTGCCGCGATGCGTGGATACTCGCGCGTTTCGAATAATCCCGCCGGTTCCACGAGCGGCGTCACGCCGCTGGAGCGCTGCACCTGGCCGCCCAGCGTGGAGAGCTTCTCCTCGAGGCGTTCGTAGCCGCGGTCGATGTATTCGAGGCCGATAATTTCGGTTTCGCCGACGGCCGCGAGACCGGCGACGACGAGCGCGGCGCCGGCGCGAATATCGGGCGCTTCGACGGGGGCACCGGAAAGCTGCGTGACGCCCTTGACGACCGCGGTGTTACTTTCCATCGAAACGCGTACGTCAGCGCCCATGCGCGCAAGTTCGTTCACATACGAAAAACGCGCGTTGAAAATCGACTCTTCGACGACGCTGGTACCGGGCACCGTACACAAGAACGAGACCATCTGCGGTTGCAGATCGGTCGGGAATCCGGGGTGCGGGGCGGTGAGAATTTCCGTGCCGCCGGTGATCGTGCTGCCGTCGACGCGAATCCAGTCAACGCCGTAGGTAAGGTCGACGCCGCACTCTTGCAGTTTCATCATGAACGCTTCGAGATGATCCGGGCGACATTCGGTGATCGTTACGTCGCCGCGAGTAACGGCGCCGCAGAGCAGCAGCGTTCCGGTTACGATGCGATCGGGAATGATCGTGTACTCGACGCCGTGCAATTCTTTGACGCCTTCGATCACGACGGTGTCCGTGCCCAAGCCCGACATCTTCGCGCCCATCGCTTGCAAGAAGTTTCCGAGATCGACGACCTCGGGCTCCATCGCAACGTTGAGCAGCGTCGTGGTCCCTTCGGCAAGCACCGCGGCCAGCATCGCGTTCTTCGTCGCGCCGACACTTGGAATCCGGAATTCGATGCGCCCGCCTTGCAGACGCGGATGCTTCGCTTCGGCGATCAAATAGCCGTGCGCGTTGCGTACGTCGCAGCCAAGCGCGATGAAGGCCTGTTCGTGCATGTCGGTTGCGCGCGTTCCGAGGACGCAGCCGCCCGGCAACGGCACTTCCGCGCGGCCGAAACGTCCGAGCAGCGGCCCGACGATATCGAACGAGGCGGCGAGTTTACGCACCAGGGTATAGGGCGCGCGGTACGACGCCACGTTGCTCGAATCGATCGTCACCGTGTCTTCGCCGTCGTAACGAATCTTGGCGCCGAGTGCTTCGAGCAGCGACCACATGACGGACACGTCGGTGATCCGCGGCACGCGATGCAGCGTGACGGTTCCTTTCGCGAGCAGCGCCGCGGCCATGATCGGAAGCGCGGCGTTCTTGGCGCCGTGCGTTGCTACCGAACCTTCCAGCCGCACGCCGCCGTGCACCCGTAACGTGGTCTCTAAGCGGTCGAGCATTGGTCCCAAACGTTCGCGGGGCGCATGATTGCGCCCCGCTTCTCTTTTTCGGCCAAAATGACGGGTTGTGAAGCCGCTTTAATGGCTTCCGACTAAGCGTAATTTCGCGTTCGCGAAGTCGATCGCGGCCGGGTCGGTCGCCGTTGCAAGCTCTTCGCGTGTCCGGGCGACGTCGACGTCTTCGAAACGCAGCGCCTCGTCGACCAGGATCGTCAGCCGGTCCGGAAGCGCTTGCAAGAAGCCTTCACCGGTCGCCAGCTCCAAGCGCTCGGTCTTGCCGTCGCCGACCACGTTCGCGCGGAGCACGCCCGGTTTGAGCGCGGCAAGAAACGGCGCGTGGTGCGGAAGGATGCCTTCCTCGCCCTCGGTCGTTACCGCGATCACCAGCTCGGCGTCGCCTTCGAAGACGACCTTCGTCGGCGTGATGAGCTTGAACGGGATGGTCGATGCCATCGCTTAGACTGCGGCTCCCAATTTTTCGGCCGCCGCTTTGACTTCGTCGATCGAGCCCTTGTAGAAGAACGCCTGTTCCGGCAAGTTGTCGACTTTGCCGTCGAGAATCTCTTTGAAACCGGCAATCGTGTCTTGGATCTTCACGTACTTGCCCGGCGTACCCGTGAATTGCTCGGCCACGAAGAACGGCTGCGAGAAGAAGCGCTGCATGCGGCGCGCGCGTCCGACGATGATCTTGTCTTCCTCGGA
>DASSZO010000193.1:0-3713 GCA_035702815.1 Candidatus Aquilonibacter sp.
GGATGCTCGTTACCGCTGCCGGCGACGACGACGCCGTTGTGGACGACCGGCGCGGTCATGACCGGTCCGGAGGTCAGCACCGACCAACGCAATGCGCCGGTGTGGAGATTCAGCGCGTAGATATGGTGATCGTTGCTCGCAACGTAGACCGTATCGCCCGAGACCGTCGGTGATGCCGACGTTCCGCCGCCCATCGTAAAATTCCACGTGAACGGCGGGGCCGTGTCCGCGACGACGGGATTCAGTTCTTGGTTATAACGCGGAAGGTCCCAGTTGTCGACGGCCGCAAGGGCGGACGCAGAGCACGCGACGACTGCCGCGATAAACGCAATGCTAGTGCGACGCACCGTCACCCCGAAGTTCTTTGAGCGGTATCGCAAACACGTAGCCGTGATTGCCTCCGATGATGAGCGAGTCTCCGGCAATTGCCGGTGAAGTATCCGTAAACACATCCGGCATCCGTTGATGTCCTAACATCTTTCCGGTCTTACCATCGATCGCATAGATCGTCCCCGATTGGGTTGGCACGTAGATGACGCCGGCCTTGCCGACGCTTCCGTGCGAAGCCGGTGCATCAAGCGTCGTGGACCACAAGCGTGCGCCGGTCTTTGCGTTGTATGCGGCAAACCGCGGCGTCAATGGGCTGCCGGTGAAGATCGTTTCTCCGATAAGAAGCGGCATGTTCGTTAGGAAACGTTCGTTGACGGTACCGGTTGCCACCGTCGTCGTCCAAACCATTCGTCCATTCTTTGCATCGATTGCGTAGAGGCGCTGCTGCGCTTTGTACTGGGCCGCCGACGTGGCTTGCGAGGGCAAGAAATATCCGCCGAAAACGCGTGCGCCGTCAAAAGCGAGGTAGCTACTTCCTACCGATCGCGCATTGTGTGGAAACGCCGTTTTCCAGAGCACGTTTTTCTTTCGAGCGTTCATCGCGAGGACTTCATCGGGATCGTCGCCCGCGGTGACAAAATTCGCGTTGCCGATCGGCGTAATTGCCGATGCATGCGCGTGCGTCTGGATCTGTCGCTCCCAGAGCTGATTCCCGGAATTCGGATCGTATGCTTCGACCGTGCCGCCGCTGTCATGATTGATCAGCACCCCGTCGACGATCGCGGGCGTGGGAGTGCCGCTTCCGCTCAGCGGCTGATACCACAGCTGGTCGCCGGTGGCCGCATCGAGGGCCGCAATGCCGTTCTCGCCGGCGCCGCCTGGCTTGCCCTGGCTGACGATCACGCGCCCGTGATAAAGGAGCGGAACGCCCGAGAGTTCGTTGCCCGCGAGCGACTGCCACAACACCTTGCCGGTGTAGAGATCGAGCGTCCAGAGTACGTGGCCATTGCCGTCGACGAAGACCTTGTTGTCACCGATGACGGGCGTCGAATTGGTTCCGTCGGTCAGCGGCGTGCGCCACTGCAACTCTTGGACGAGCGAGTTCGCGACGGCATTGAGATCCGGACTTTTGCGCGCCATCGTCCAGTCGTTCGCGCTGGGCGCCGCGCCGATGGTTGCGAAGACGAGAACGGCTAGAGCAATGCAGTTATTGAGGCGGCGCATCTTGAGCCGCGCGAATGTTGGCCAGCGGAACGCTGAACACCATGCCGTGTCCGCCGCCGATAATCAGGTTGCTCCCGACGACGATCGGTGATCCGACGTTGAAGACGTCCGACATGTGTTTGGAGCCAACAATTTTACCCGACGATGCGTCGAGTGCCCACAAATAGCCGCTCATGTCCCCGAAGTAAATGATCCCATCCTTAAAGACGATGCCCGGTTTGACCGCCCCGGCAACCTTCGTTCGCCAGAGCAGTTTCCCCGTTGCGGCATCGAAGGCGTGCATATACGGGGCTACGCTGCTGCCGTCGTAGAGCACTCCGGCGTGAACCATGGGGATCGCCGACTGATTCCGGCCCGGGGGGACGCCGGTCTCGACGACCTTGTTCCAAAGTTCGTTGCCGGATTTCGCGTCGAGCGCATAGACGTGCTGTTGCTGCGGGCCGCCGTTTGACAGAACCTCGGGCGGGCGCGGTGCCAAATACATTCCGTAGATGCGCGTTCCATCCGTAGCGACCGGGCAGTCAGCGAGCGCATTGATGCCCTCGGGAAGGAATGTGTGGCGCCATAAGATCTTGCCGTCCTGCGGGCGCAGCGCGATGACGTCGTTCGGCTGCGTTCCGCTCGTCACGATTTCTGTCTGGTTGACGATATTGATCGCGGACATGGCGGCGGCCGACTGCACGTACGTGCGCCAAATCAGCGCTCCGTTGAGCACCGATCGTGCGATGACGAAACCCGCGCCGGTGTGGCGAATCAGCACGCCGTCCATGATCGCCGCCGACGGCATCGCCGTGCCGAGCACCCCGCGGTACCACAGCATTTTCCCCGTTTTTGCGCTGATTCCATAATCGGCATTGATGCCGGAACCAATCACGGCGTACGACGGCGGATCCCACACGATCGGCTCAGCGTTGCCCTGTCCCGCGAAGACCACACCGCGATAGACGAGCGGCGCCGTCATCACCATGTTGCCGGTTTGGTACTCCCACAACTTGCGTCCGCTCATGAGGTCGAGCGCGTAGACGCTATCGTTGTTACTGGCTACATAGACTGCGGAGCCGGAGACCGTCGGCGTCGCTGATGTTCCCGCGCCCATTCGGAACTGCCAGCTGATCGGCTGCACGGGACCGGTCGCAACGGCGTTGAGTTCGCGCGTGAAGTGCGCAAGGGTCCATTCGGTCGGAGGACCGTCGGATGTTGCCGCGGGCGTGGCGCAAATCAAAATCGCCGCGACCGTAAAGGTGACGACGCGCAAAACCGGGTGGGACATGCTGAGCGGTCTCATCGAGAATTTCCTAACGTACCTAGTGCCCGCTCGCTTCGATTGAACGGGTGCGGAGTTTAATCCCCCTTAATCCGGCGGGGATCGCCCCTGGGGCCGGGAGAATGCCCGCCCCGATGACTTCCATACTTGATCGCGTGCTTATTCTCGGGGCGAAGGGGCAGCTCGGGGCGGACCTCATGGAGACGTTCGCCGACGTTCGTCCGGTGGCTATAGATCGTAAGTTCGTCGACGTCGAGGACGGCGACGCGCTCAACGTGATGATGAAGACACACCGTCCGACGCTCGTGATCAATGCCACGGCCTACCATCAGGTCGATCAGTGCGAGCTGCATCCCGAGCGGGCGTTCGCGGTCAACGCCTTCGCGGTCGATCGCCTGGCGGCGCTGTGTTCGATCGCCGGGAGCGCCTTTCTGACCGTCAGTTCAGACTACGTGTTCGATGGTGCACTCGGCCGGGCGTATCGCGAAGACGACGCGCGTGCGCCGCTCAACGCGTATGGCGCATCGAAGGCGGCCGGCGAGATGCTCGTCCCGCGCCACGGCCCGCGCTACTTTATCGTTCGCACGAGCGGCCTGTTTGGGCACCTGCAGAGCTCGGTCAAAGGCCTGACGTTCATCGAGCGCATGCTGCAGATGGCCGAAGGGGGCAAGCCGATTCGAGTCGTCGACGACATCGTCTTTTCGCCGTCCTATACGCCGCACGTCGCGCGCGGCATACGAGCGATGGTCGAATCGGAACGTTTTGGCGTCTATCACGTTACCAACAGCGGAGCATGTTCGTGGTACGACTTCGCGGCGGAAGCGTTTCGTCGCGCCGGGTTGAACCCTGATTTTGCGCCCTCGAAGACCGATCCGTCGGCCGGGTATGTTCGTCG
>DASSZO010000242.1:0-13560 GCA_035702815.1 Candidatus Aquilonibacter sp.
CTGACATTAGCTTGTCCGAGCCGCGAGCGCTTAGTGAGATCGTCGTGTCGGGTGCTGTCCTGACTCACCCCATCCCGGATGAAACGAACGTTAGACCTCTGCGCCGAGTCCCGTATGTGAGCGTACCAGGAGCTGGTTGAACATTTCTTCCGATGGCTTGTCTCGGGCGATTAATGTGCCGACGACGGCTGCGATGAACGCGACTGGGACGGAGACGATCGCCGGGTTTTGGAGATGGACGATCGCGTGATCGCGCATCACGGTGGGTCCCAGCACGATCATTCCGAGTGAGACGATCAGGCCCGAGAGCATCGAGCAGATGGCGCCCAGGCGCGTGAAGCGGCGCCAGGTGAGTGAGAGCAGCAGCGCCGGAACGTTCGCGCTTGCGGCGACGGCGAAGGCCAGGCCGAGCAGAAACGCGACGTTCGTGCCGCGCAGTTTGACCGAGAAGAAGATCGATGCAAAGCCGACCGCGAGTGCGGTCGCGCGCGCGACGAACATGTGCTCGCGTTCGCTGCCGCCGCGATTTCGAATGAGCGTGTACCAGATGTCGTGCGCGAAGGCCGATGATGCGGCGATCATCAAGCCGGCGACGACGGCGAGGATCGTCGCGAATGCGATGGCAGCGATGAACGAGAAGAGCAGCGGGCCGCCTAACTCTTCGCCGACGGTCGGCGCCGTGACGTTGCTGTCTTGATGCGGCACGATGAATCCGTGCTTGGCAAGTTCGGCGTTGAGTTCCGATGACTGTTGCGGATGGTGTGCGATGAAACGGATCGCCTGGACGTCCGATACGTGTTTGCCGATGTGTTCTTGGCCGACGAGCGTCGCCGCGCCGAATCCGATGACGGTTGTGAAGAGATAGAAGATGCCGATGAGCGCCATCGCCCAACCGATCGACGTGCGCGCCGCGCTGGCGGACGGAACGGTGAAGAAGCGCATGAGGATGTGCGGCAAGCCGGCCGTCCCGAGTACGAGGGCGAGCGAGAGCGAGAGCAGTTCGATCGATGCATGCGGTCCGGAGAAGAAGTGACCCGGTTGCAGTAAGTTGCTGACAGGGCCGCCCGTTTCGCGCTGCACGTGGGCGACCGCCGCGAGCAGGTGCGGAATCGAAAAGTCGAAGTGCACGAGCACGAGAAGGCTGAGCGCGAGCCCGGCGATCAGCAGCATCGCGGCTTTGAAGATTTGAACCCACGTCGTCGCAAGCATGCCGCCGAAGAGCACGTAGATCATCATGAGCAGCCCGGTGAGAATGATCGCAATGGGCTCGTCGATGCGCTGAATGAGCAGGTTCACGATCGAACCGGCGCCGACCATCTGCGCGATCATGTAGAACAGCGTGACGGCCAGCGTGGAGACCGCGGAGATAGCGCGTACGCCGCGACCGCCCAGGCGAAAGCCGATGACGTCCGCGACCGTATAACGGCCCGCGTTGCGCAGCGGTTCGGCAACGAGAAAGAGCACGACCAGATAGGCGACGAGCCACCCTGCGGCATAGACGAATCCGTCGAAGCCGTAGAACGCGATCAATCCGGCGATGCCTAAGAACGACGCGCCCGACATGTAGTCGCCGGCGATTGCCCATCCGTTCTGAATGCCCGTGATCTGACGGTGCGCCGCGTAAAAACCGCGGCTGGACGTACTTCGTCCCGATGCCCAGTACGTGATGATCAATGCGATCGCCACGAAGAGCGCAAACATCACCAGCGGCGCGGGGAGCGTCATTGGGCGAACTCCTCATGGATGCGCTGCGCGATCGATGCGGCCGCCTCGTCAAACTTGCGTGCTTCGCGCATGTACGCGGCCAAGAGTATCCAGGCCATCACGAATTGCAGAAGGGCAAAGGCAAATGCGCGGGTGAGCGCGCCGGCGATCGGTTGGCTCATATAGGTTGGCGCGAACCCGATCGAAAGCGGCAGCGCGAGAAAGAATGCAAAGGCAAAGATCGTCGCCGGAATCGTAAATCGCCGTCGCGCGGTCAGCAGCGACTGGAACTGCGGATCGGCGGCCAGATCGTCCCACTCGCGAGCGGTCAGGTGGTGCATCTGCATCGCCCGCTTGGTTCGCTAGCGGCGCAATCCGATCCCCGCGCGAACGCGGTCGCCGATGAGGGCGTCGACGGTGAGGCCCGCCAAAAATACGGGAATCGCGATGATCGAAAAGTCTCGGCTTACCGGCCCTGACACGGTCGCCACCAGAAAGAGGGCGACGAGCGCAAAGACGGCGCCGATGAGCGCTCGTACGACGCGGTGCTGCGTGCCGGACTGGCTAACCAGGTCCCACAGGATGAGCGCGAAGGATGCGCACAGCGTCGCGGCCGCGAGCCGGGTGAACGCATCAACAAAGAACGCGAACAGAGGCGCTACTCTTCGTCGGGCCAGCCCGCGATTTCGCCGATCGCCGCGCTTTTGAGCACGCGCAATCCGAGCGTCGCGCATTTCAAGCGCGTGGGGCTGATGCCGATGCCGACGTTGTCGAGAACGATGTCTTTGGTCAGACGCGCGACATCCTCGAGCTTCATGCCTTTGATTTCTTCGGTCAACATCGAAGCCGACGCCTGGCTGATCGCACAGCCCTTTCCGGAGAAACGGACGTCGTTGACGACCCCGCTCTCGTCGACGTGCAGGTCCATACGAATCTGATCGCCGCAGAGCGGATTGATGTCTTCGGCGCTGGCCGTCGCTTGCTCGAGCGTTCCGAAGTTTCGCGGATTGCGATAGTGATCGAGGATGAAGTCGCGGTAGAAATCGTCCATGATTACAGTTTGAATACCTTGGCCGCTTTGTCGAGCGCGTTTGCGAGCGCGTCCACGTCTTCACGCGTGTTGTAGACGTAGAACGAGGCGCGCGCCGTCGCCGGCCATCCCATCTTTTCCATCAGCGGCATCGTGCAGTGATGCCCGGCTCGAATGCAGACGCCCTCGGTGTCGAGGATCGACGCGAGGTCGTGCGCGTGAATGTCGGCAAAATTGAACGACAGCACGCCGGAAATCAACGCGGGGTCCTTCGGGCCGTAGATTGCAAGGCCGCGCGCTTCAAAGGGGGCGAGGCGTTCGAGTGCATACGCGACGAGTTCTTCCTCGTGCGCCCGCACCCAATCCATGCCCAACGTTTGTAAGTACTCCACGGCAACACCCAGGCCGATCGCATCGGCGATGTTGCTCGTGCCCGCCTCGAACTTCCACGGAAGGTCGTTGAACGACGCGCGTTCGTATTCGACTTTGCGAATCATGTCGCCGCCGGCAAGGAACGGCGGCATCGCCTCGAGCAGCGCGCGCTTTCCGTACAGCACACCGATGCCCGTCGGCCCGAGCATCTTGTGTCCGGAGAACGCGTAGAAGTCCACGTCGAGCGCTTTGACGTCGACGGCAAGGTGCGGAATTGCCTGCGCGCCGTCGACGAGGATGGTAGCTCCGGCAGCGCGAGCGCGCGGAACGATCGATTCCAGCGGCGTAATCGTGCCCAGCGTGTTGCTGACGTGCGAGATCGCGAGCAGCTTGACGCCGTCGAGCAGTTCGTCGAGCGATTCGAGTTGCAATATCCCGCGCGCGTCGACCGGAATGAAGCGCAGCGACGCGCCCGTCTTTTCGGCCAGCAGTTGCCATGGAACGAGGTTCGAGTGGTGCTCGATCTCGGACGTGAGAATCACGTCGCCGCGCTTGATGTTCGCCAGACCCCAGGTATAGCCGACGAGGTTGATCGCTTCGGTCGCATTGCGGGTCCAGATCACCTCGCGCGAATCCGCGTTGATAAATTGCGCCACGGTCGCGCGCGCCGCCTCGAAGGCATCCGTCGCGCGCGCCGCAATTTCGTACACGCCGCGATGGATGTTCGCGTTGTACTCCGAGTAGTACGTGACGAGCGAATCGATCACGCTGCGCGGCTTTTGGGACGTGGCCGCCGAGTCCAGATAGACCAAGCGTTTGCCGCGCGACGTGGGGCGCGCCAGGATCGGGAAATCCGCGACGATCTCTTGGAGCGTCGGCCGTTCCATCGAGATCACGGTTCGATCTTCCGCTGCAATTCGGCGCGAAGCTCGTCGCGCAAGGTTTCGCCGGGGAATCGCTCGACGACCGGTTCGAAGAATCCGAGCGCGATCATCCGCTCGGCGTGCGCGCGGTCGATGCCGCGGCTGGTCATGTAAAAGATCGCGTCGTCATCGAGCGCCCCGACGGTCGCGCCGTGAAACGCTTTGACGTCGTTGGCCGCGATTTCGAGCGCCGGAATCGAATCGATGTGGGCGCGCTTGGAAAGAAGCAACGCGTCGTCTTTGAGACTTGCCTGCGTATGCTGGGCGTGCGCGGCAATGCGGATGTTGCCGAGATAGCGTCCTTGGCCGGCGCCGGTTGCGGCGGCCTTCACGATCGTCTCCGAGGTCGTGTCCCCAACCCGGTGATCGACGGTGCTCACGATATCGACGTGCTGCGAAGCGCTTGGGAAGAAGAGCGTTGCGATGTTTGCGTCGACGCCCGGATGTTCGGCGGAAATCGCGATATCGGCGACGGCGAGGGCGGCGCCCAGTTCAGCGGTCGCCCACGTGATGCGCGCATCTTTGCCCGGGAGTGCAGCCCGCGTGTAGAGCACGCGGGCGTCGCCTGGGACGCGTTGCGGCGCGGCAAACGTTACGTCGGCGCCTTCCTCGGTGACGATCTCCGCGATGCCGCATACGAAACTGCCGGGTTCGACGTCGAGGTGCTCGACGACGGTCGCGCGCGAACCGCGTTCGGCGTAGACGACCGTATGCGGAAAGATCGATTCGGCACCGGAGCTGCGGTAGCGGATGACGACCGGTTCATCGGACGCGTAATCCGCGGGAATGTACACGAACGCGCCGACGCGCGTGAAGGCGCGCGCTAAGTGCGCGAACTTCATCGCCGGCACGACGGCCTTGCCAAATGCGCGTGCGAGCAACGTCGCGGAATCGCGCTGCGCGGTTGCGAGATCGACGGCCACGATACGGCCCGCCGGCGCCTCGATCGACACGTCGCCTCCCGGCGTACCGGACGGCAGCGCCGTCTCGAGCGCGTCGAGGTCGACTTTCCAATAGCGGCTCGGCTTTTCGCGCCCGGTGGGCGTGCTGCGATACCGTTCGAGCCACGCGTCGCGTTCGCTCGTCAAAAGCTCGCTAGGCAAGTGCGCGCGTCTCCTCGCGGATCACGTCGTAGCCCTCACGTTCGATGCGATGCGCGAGTTGCGCGTCGCCGGTCTTGACGATTCGGCCGTCCATCATCACGTGGACGACGTCGGGCTCGATGTGCTGCAGGATGCGCGGATAGTGCGTGATGATGAGGAAACCGGTGTTCTTGCCTTCGTCGCTCGCGCGCAGCGCTTTGACGGAGTCGCCGACGTCTTTGAGTGCGTCGACGTCCAAACCGGAGTCCGTTTCGTCAAGGATCGCGTACTTCGGCGCCAGCACGGCCATCTGCAGCATCTCCAAACGCTTTTTCTCACCGCCGGAGAAGCCGTCGTTGAGGTAGCGGCCAAGAAACGACGGATCCATCCCGAGGACGTCCATCTTCTCGAGCAGCAGCGCGCGGAATTTTGCGGGGGTCAGTTCGCCCGGACGCACGGCTTGGCGTGCCGCAAAGAGAAAGTTGGGCACTTTGACGCCCGGGATCGCGGCGGGATACTGGAACGACAGAAACAGTCCGGCGCGCGCGCGCTTGTCGGCGGGCAGATCGAGAAGATCTTGACCGTCGAGCGTAGCGGTGCCGGCCGTCACGGTATACTTCGGATGTCCCGTCAGCGAGAACGCAAGCGTCGATTTGCCGCTTCCGTTGGGCCCCATGAGGGCGTGGACTTTTCCGGGCTCGACGGTGAGGTCGATCCCTTTGAGAATCTCGTTGCCTTCGACGCTGCAGCGCAGGCCGTGAATGCGGAGGCCCTGTTCGGACACGCGGTTATGCTCCTGACGGTGGAAGAGTGCTTCGATAGCTTATAGCCGCTACGGGCAGAAAGTCAAGGATTTACTTTACTATCTTCCGGTCCCGTGATAGGATACCGTCGAACGCCATGCAGGTCGACCGCTTTTTCCAATCTACTCGGGGCAAGATCGTCGCCGAACTCCGGCGCCGCGGCTCCGCCTCGGCCGCAGAGCTTGCCTCGATCTTCGGTCTATCGCCCAACGCGATTCGCCAGCAACTCGTGGTCTTGCAGCGGGATGGTCTGGTTGAAGAGTCCTCGGTTCGCCGTGGGCCGACCAAGCCGACGCTCGAATTTTCGCTGACCCCGTCTGCCGACAAGCTATTCCCGCAAGCCTACGACAAGATGCTCTCTGCGGTACTGCGCGAGGTCAAAGAGAAATACGGCAAGCCGGCGATGGACGAGATCTTCGAGTCGATCGCGCGCCGTGCCGTCGAAAAGGCGAAAGATAAAGTGACTGCAAGCGACGCCGAAGGCAAAGTCGCGCAACTGACCGAGGTTCTACGCGAAGGCGGCGTGGTCGCTGAATACAGTTTGATCGACGGCGGGTTCATGCTGGCGGAGCACAGCTGCCCGTATTCCGGCGTCGCCAAAGAGCATCCGGAAGTCTGCTCGGTGATCCATCACGTGCTCGACGAAACGATCGGCGGAGATCACCAGCAGGTCGAATCGATGCGCGACGGCGCAAAAAGCTGCAAGTTCGAACTCAAGGGAGTATAGGTTTCGTGGATTTTTCCAAGTTCCAAAAGCTGGTCGAAGCGCGCCCCGGATTCCACACGATGGACAATCCGACGGCGAGCGGCGAGTACTTCAGCGACTCGTGCGGCGACATGTACAACTTCTTTTTGAAGATCGGTCCCGGCGCCGTCATCGAAGACATCTCGTACTTCACCACGGGCTGCGGCTTCGGCACGGCGACGTGCAGCTTAGTCGTTGAATTGGCGAAGGGAAAAACCATCGACGAAGCCTCCGCGATCACGACGGCGGAAGTCGAAGCGCAGCTCTCCGGCTATCCGGAGAAGAAGAAAGATTATCCCGAGCGCGCGCTTGAAGCGCTCAAGGTCGCCATCGACGACTATCGCGAGAAAGTCGCGGGCGGAACGGTCCCCGATTTCGGTGCGATGCCTGCTCCGGTAAGAGCGACGGCAGCGCCGGCCGATGCGGCGCCGGCGCAAGACGACGGAAAACTGCTCATTCGCTTGCACTAAAGGGGCTGCAGCGGTCGCAGCGCGCGGATGTCGTAGCGCGTCGTTCCCTCACCGGGCAGCGATTCGAAGAGTGCGATTCGATGCACGCGCATGACGTATGCGCCGGCATCGAACAGCGGAAGCGGGCGAGGCGAGCCGCCTTTGACGCGGGCGACCGTAACGTGTGCGACCGGATCATCGGAAAACGAGAAACCCAGACCGGCGTACCCGCAACGCAGCGTCCGCGATAAGGCGCGAAACGCCGCCGACGGGCGGCGGCTCCCGACGTACACGATGCGCGGTCTGCGTTCGTTCGGAAATGCGCTCAAGCGATCGAGTTCGAGATCGAAGGCGGCAGACGCCGTCGCGGCCGCGTCCAAGACGCCCGTGACCTCGCCGGCGCGCGCGTCCGGTACGTTTCCGAGAAACGCGAGCGTGAGGTGAAATTTCTCCGGCGCTTCGTATGCCGCATCGAATGAAGCTTGTCGTAGCCCGTCTTGAATGCGCACGCAATGTGCGCGAGCCGGCGCATCGAGTTCGATGCCGGCGAAGAGGCGCATCGTTACTGAAGGTATGGGTTCGAGCGGCGCTCGGTGCCGATCGTCGTGAACGCGCCGTGGCCCGGAATCACGGGTGTAGCATCGGGAAAATCCATCAGCTTACGATGGATCGAATCGACGATGTCTTCCATCGACGTCCCTCCCAGATCCCAGCGCCCGATAGCGCCGGCGAAGAGCGTGTCACCGGTGATCAAGCGCGTTTCCTGTCGATCCTTGACGGCGAAACAGACGCTGCCCGGCGTGTGTCCCGGCGTATGAAGAACCTCGAACGCGACTTCACCGATCGTCAAGCGATCGCCGTCGCGAAGATCGCCGTCTAGTTCGACGATGGGCGGCATCTCCGGCAAGCCGAACATCCGCGCGAGATTCGGTTGTTGGTGATAGATCGGCAGATCCGCCGGATGGAGCAGCGCTTGCGCCCGCGTTCGATCGCGCAGGCCGCCGACGTCGGCGATGTGATCGAAGTGCGCGTGCGTGTGGATCAAGTATTTCGCCCGCAATCCTTGCAAGCGTAAGCGTTCGACCACCTCATCGACGCCGTCGCCGCCGTCGATCACGAGCGCTTCATGGGTGCGCTCGTCAGCGACGATCGTGCAATTGCAGGCGAGCAGGCCGACGGGAAATGTTTCGAAGATCATTGGACGCGCATTCCGAAGTCATGATACCCGCCGTTGAAATATCCCAGCGGTGTGCCGGTTCGCGCCGTGCAGCCCACGACGCGGCCGACGAAGATGGAATGAGATGCGACGTGGTGCTCCTCGGCGACTTGGCAATCAAAGTGTCCGATCGTGTCGAGCAGCACGGGCGCTCCGGTGACGTCGGTATCGAACGGGACGCCTTCGAACTGCTCATCGCGAACCTTTCCCGAAAAGCGTTCGGCGAGTTCTTGCTGACCCGCCGACAGCAAATTCACACAAAAGATGCGCGAGGTCGAGATGTACAGATAACTGCGCGCTTCGCGGTTGACGCAGATCAGCAGCATCGGCGGATCGGCGGAAACGCTCGAGAAAGCGTTGAGCGTGATGCCGCGCGGCTGTCCTTCGCGCAGGCTCGTCACCACCGTTACGCCGGTCGGGTAGTGACGCATGACGTTCCGAAACGCCGATGCGTCGGCGGAACGCTCGCTCATTCGATACGCGCGCCGATGCCGGTTCCGTCACCGAGCGGCAGAATCGCCGCAGCGAGCTGCGGGTGCGACAAAAAATAGGCGTTGAAGTCACGCATCGTTGCAACCTCCGGGTCGTCGGAGGATTCGTCGAGCACGCGTCCGCCGAGCAGGCAATCGTCGATAACGACGATTCCCGAACGTTTGAGCATGGGAATGACGAGATCCAAATACTCCCGGTATTGTTCTTTATTCGCATCGATGAAGACGATGTCGAGCGTTCGCTGCTGGAAATTTTCGAGCAGTTCGATCGCATCCTGATTGAAAATCGTCACATGGTCGTCTTCGCCGGCCCGCTGAAAGTACGAAATCGCGACGTTGGTGCGATCGGCATCCGTGTCGATCGTCCAAATTTTGCCGACCGGAGGCTGTGCGAGAGCCATCCAGAGCGTCGAATAGCCGTACGCCGTTCCGATTTCCAGGATGCGGTTTGCTTGCATCATGTGGACGAGCACCGAGAGAAAGCGTCCGGTCTCGCGCGATACGATCGGAATTCCGTCCTTGCGGCCGTGCTGCTCGAGTTCGAGCAGCAACGGGTTGGGGGGCGGATGCACCGTTTCCAAATATCGCAACAGATCGTCCATCCCGGTCTTTCTTAGCGGGGAACCCCTCCCGACCTCCTAGAAGGTACGCGTCCCTATGCAGCGGCGAGTTCGCCTCTTTCCCCTCAACGCGGTGCTCTTTCCGGGTGCCGTGCTCAACCTTCATATCTTCGAACCGCGCTACAAACAACTCATCAACGAGTGCCTCGAAGCCGGCGAAGGGTTCGGCGTCGTGCTCATCGCGAAGGGCGCCGAAGCAGGCGATCCAAACGTGACGCCGCATGCGATCGGCTCGATCGCCGAGATCGTCGACGTGCAGCCGCTGCCGTTCGGACGGTATTTCATTTCCACGATCGGACGGGAACGATTCCGCATCACGGACATCGTGAGCCGCGAACCATACTTGCTCGTTGACGTCGAGGAACTGCCCGAAGAGCCGTCGCCGAGCGACGACGTCGCCGAGGTGTTGCCGACGGTGCGCACGCTGTTCGATCAGTATCTCGACATGCTCGTCGAGTTTTCCGGGCAAGAGAACTCGGTCGAGCTTCCCGACGACGCGCAGGGGACGTCATTTCTGATCGGCGATACGCTTCAAGTCGCCGAGGCGGTGAAGCAGCGGCTGCTCGAACTCAACGACACCAAATCGCGCCTCTGCGCGGAACGCGACTTCTTGGAACGGCTTTTGCCGCAGTTACGGCGCCTGCTCGAACGCCGCCGCACGGAAGCGCAAGCGCGTCAGGCGGCCGGCGAAGATACGACGTACCGGACGCATCAGGAAAAGTACTTCGGGAAGTTTTTCTCGCTGAATTAGCGCTTAACGCGCGAGCATGTGCTCGGCGGACTTGACGACGTTGCGCATGAGCGCAATGTTCGTCACCGGGCCCACGCCGCCGGGCACCGGAGTAATCGCGCCCGCGACCTCTACGGCCGATTCGTAATCGACGTCCCCTTTGAGCTCGCCGTCGACGACCGTCGTGCCGACGTCGATGACCGTCGCTCCCGGCGCGATATCCGCGCCGCCGATGAGTCCGGGAACGCCCGTCGCGACCACGACGATCTCCGCCATCTTCACGTACGGTTGCAGACTTTCGCTCTCTTTGTGCAGGACCGTCACCGTCGCATCTTGCGCGAGCATCAGCATGGCGACCGGAGCACCGACGACGATCGAACGCCCGATCATCACGGCGCGTCGTCCGCGCAGCGGCCAATGCGGGCTGCGCTCGAGCAGAAGCATGACCGCCGCCGGCGTTGCCGGCACGTATTCGGTCCCGCTGCCGAACGCGAGGTGGCCCTGATTGGTGGGATGGGTTCCGTCGACGTCCTTATGAACCGGGATCGCGTCGGCAATTTCGCGGATCGATAGATGGGCCGGCAACGGTTGCTGCAGCATGACGCCGTGCACGCCGGCGTCGTCGCGCAAGCGTTCCAACCGCTCGCGTACTTGGGCTGCCGTTGCGTGGGCGGGGAGCCGATCGACCTCGACCGCTACGCCGACCCGTTCGCCCGTTCTGACCAGGTTTCGCACGTAGGCGATGCTCGACTCGTTCTCGCCGACAAAGACGATAACGAGTTTGGGATGAATTCCCAACTCGCGTAGCGCACTCGTACGTGCGGTCAATTCCGTGCGCAGATCGGCGGCAAGAGCCCTGCCGTCGAGGATGTGAGCGGACACGCGGCCCGTTTCGTCTGTCGGAGGATGGTCACCTGGAACACGTGCGGCGCGAGGTGCGCCTCGGCTCGAATTTCGGCCCCGAAAGCTTTGAGCGCGCGTTCGACCGGTTCGTGCAGATTTACAACGTCCCGCCGACGCTCGCGCGTTGTAGCCCCGACGTGCTCTCACGCTTCTGCCGCCTCTTTGAATCCGGCGACGATGCGGGAAGGCACCGTGAAGTGCGTTTTCGCGGCGTGCCGATTTATGCTGCCGTCATGGCGGCCGGGACGATCGCGTTTGAAGGCGACGTCGACGAAGATCGCATGGGAGATTGGTGACGGAGTGGGTACTCGTCAGCGTTGGCTGTTGATTGCCGGTGGGCTCGCGCTTGCGGCGCTGGTGTTGATTCCGCTGTTTCGCTCGGATTCGACGCGAGCGACGGGACCGTCCGGCCTCGCCGGAACGCAGGCGCCCGTGTTCGGGATGCTCGACGATCGCGGTGCGTCGGTTTCGCTCGATCGGTACAAGGGGCACGTGGTGTTGATGAATCTGTGGGCATCGTGGTGCCCGCCGTGCCGCGCGGAGATGCCCGACTTGCAGCGGCTCGCGCAGACCTATGCACGCAAAGGCTTGGTCGTCATCGGCGTGAACGAAGGCGAGTCGCCGCAGCGCGCGCGTGAGTTTGCCGATTCGCTGGGCATTCGCTTTCCGATCTGGATCGACGACCGCCAGCGGTACGGACGCGTCTACGCGGCGCTGGGCATGCCGACGACCGTGATCATCGACGGAAGCGGCAACGTCGTCAAGGGCTTCGACGGCGCGCTGACCTGGGATCAAATGCAAGCCGCGGTGCGCCCGTTGCTCAAATCATGATCTTTACCGGGATCCTCGTCGCCGTGCTGATGCTCGCGGCGATCGTCGAGCTGGTCGTGCCTGGGAGCACCCTGTATCACACGGGATGGTTTAACGTCCTGCTCGTCGCCGCGGCGATCACGATCGTCGTGCGAGTACCGCGCGACGTCAAAACGCTCACCGGAAGGCACCGTGCCGGCGTCTTGGTGCTTGCAGCCGGAGCGATCGTTTGCGCGTTCGCGACCGTGGCATCCGGCCTGCTCGGCCCCGACACCGAAACGATCGTGGCTGCTCCGGGCGCCAGCGTCCATATCGACGCGCTCGGCGGCGCGCTCGTCTTTCCGATCGTGGAATCCGGTTCGCAGCGCTACGCGGATGTGCTGTTGGAACGAAACGGACATTCCGTTTCGATCGCGCCGTCGCGTTTCACCGGCCCGTTTCTCTTGCACACGTTCGATCGCGAAGTCGTGTCGGTTGACGTTGCGGACGCGCGCGGCGCGCATCTCACGATTACGCAGCCCACCGGTTCGACATTCCTCTCGCCGGTGTTGCTGGTACAATCGCAGCAGCAAATCGCCGGCATGAGTCTTCCTTACGACACGTTCGCGGTGCCGGCGGCGCATCGGGTCGTTAAGGCCGTCGTCTTCGATGCCGCGCAAGCCGAGCGTTTGCCGGCGCTGGCCGGCGCCCAACACGCCGTGCTCTTCGACGTCGAGAACGAGCGCGAACAGTCGGTAAAGGACGGCATCGGCGTGTCGCGCGATGGACAACCGGTTTCACTTGCGGGTCTCACGCTAAGCGGCCGCGTCTTCACGTACCCCGCCGTTCGTCTCATCTCGGTGCCCGATCCGCGCATCGTGCTTGCGGGCGCGCTCGTCGCACTCGCCGGTCTAGGCTTGACGTTCTACCGGCGGTCCGTGTAGCATGGGCGAACGATGATCGCTCGCACGACGTTCCCGTGCCCGCCGCAACCGCATCAGGAGATGCCGGTTCGGTAGCGCGCGTCGTAACGAACGTTTACGAACGAAGCCGCTCCAGCCGGAGCGGCTTCGTTTTTTTTGTTGGAGACAAAGATGAGGATTGGTATTATCGGTCACGGTACGCTGGGCGGAGCGCTCGCGCACGGGTTGGCGCAACGCCCGGAAATCACGTCGATCGAAACGACGACCAAACGAACGCGCTCGCGTAACGCCGACGTTGCGCGCGACAGCGACGTCGTATTGCTCTGCGTCAAACCCAAAGATCTCGAAGAGGCGACCCGGTCGATTGCGCCGGTTCTCACCCGCGAGCACGTGCTGGTTTCGACGGCCGCTTCCGTCGGCGCAGCGCACGTGCGCGACTGGTCGTTGCGACGGCCGCGCGTCGTGCGTGCCATGCCGAACACCCCCGCGCGGGCAGGCGCCGCCATGACGGTTATCGCACGCGACGCCGAGAGCTGCGGCGATGCGGTCGACGTTACGCGCCGGCTCTTCGCCCTGGTCGGCCGCGCGCTGGTGATGGAAGAAGGTGCAATGGACGCCGTGACGGCGATCAGCGGCTGCGGCCCGGCGTTTGCATTCGTCGTGATGGAGGCGATGATCGAAGCGTCGATTGCGTTAGGCGTGCCCTACGAACGCGCGCGCGAGCTCGTGGCGCAAACCGTCCTCGGCTCGGCGGCGCTGCTGCTCGCCGGCGACGAACAT
>DASSZO010000003.1:0-2513 GCA_035702815.1 Candidatus Aquilonibacter sp.
CGGGCGCTGTCCCTGTCAAAGAGAAAAGGGCGTTTCGCTGCCCTCGACAAAAGTGGCATGCACTAGGTCGCTTGGCCTAAGGAGGGACGGAAATGGGTACTCGGGTTCGTTTTGAGCTCGCCGTCGTTGGCATGCTATTGACCCTGGTCGCTTGCGGAGGCGTTGGAGGCGGGTCGGCCGTTCCCTCGGTGCCGGGCGGCGGGAGCCATCCGCAGTCGGCGCAGGCAGCGGTATCATTCTTCGTCCCTCACGCGGCGAGCGCGGCCCGCATGAAGCCCAACTATCTCCCGTCGACGACGCAGTCCATCGTCATCAGTGTGAACAACGCGGACGGATCGCCGCTCAGCCCGGCAGTACCGCCGACGGTTGCCAACGTGTCGCCGACGGCGCCCGGATGTTCGTCCGTCAGCGGCGGCATTCAATGTACCGTCACCGTCGCGACCAATACCGGCACCATAAACTTTTCGGTGAGCGCGTACGATGCGCCGAACGGGGCCGGCAACATTCTCGCAAGCGGCACGGCAACCGCGACGATCGGCGCGGGACCTAACACCATCACGATGAGCCTTGGGAACGCGGCGGTCTACGGCGTCGTGACGCTGTCGGGAGGCATGGGCACGATCACGATCGATCACCAACAACAAACGATCGTCGTCCAATCCGTCACGGGCAACCCGTTCACGACCAACGGAAGCTACACCGTGGTCGGGAACGGCGTCTATAAAATAACCGTTTTGTCGACGACCGATCCTAGCGGCGGCGTTGGCGACATCGCCTATTTGCGCGAGCTCTCGAATGGCATGATTGCGTTTGTTGCGACGAACACGACGTCGCCGAGCGCCGACGGCTCGTCTTCCCCGAATGCCGACTGGGGCGTCGGGACCGCGATGCTTCCGTGTCAGACGAGCGGTACGTTCAACTTTGCCGGGGTCTCGATTGAGGGTCCCGCGTATGCCGTCGCCTCGACGACGTCGTATACGATTGGTACGGCGACGTTCAGCTCCAGCGGCGTAAGCTTCACCGGCACCAACTATCTCTTCAACGGCAGTTCGAACGGAAGCGCCAACAGCGGCGGCGTGCAGGCATGTTCAAACGGCGTCTACAGTCAGACGAATCAAGGCGCGGCAATTCCCGGTGTCCAGGGCCTCACTGTCGTCAGTAATAACGGCGGCCAGTCGACGTCGAACACGACGACCGATACCGGTAACATCGGATTCAATCCGGGATCCATCACCACGCCCGCGACGCTCAATCTCGCCGCAATCTCGAGCCAAACCTACGATGCATTTGAGGGCGTGCAGTCCGTGAGCGGCAACACGACCATCAAGTTTGAATCTCCGTCGATTATGACGCCTTCGGGCGCGAACACGATGACCGCCTGTCCTTACACAAACTTCGAAGGCAACGCGGTAAGCACGAGCAACTGCCAGACGATCACGCTAACCGGGCAGATCGGACCGGGCCTCGTCACTGGAAACGCAACGACGCCAAGCACGGGAACCACCCCGTTCATCGCAACGGTCGGCCAAATCAACGGCAAGTACGTGATCGTGGTGCTGCCCGGTTCCACCGGCGGAGGGGTGAATATCGTCGCGACGCAGCATTAGAGCGATATGCTCTTTGCTGCGCTGATTGCCGCTACCATCTCCGCTCCGTCAACCGTTGCGGTGAGCCGCTGCAATAACTACGTCACGACGTCGCTCGAGGACAAGGTTCGCGGATTCGATCGGCGGCCGCCGTCAGCGAAAGATCGCAACGATCGCTATGCCGCCTTGCAGGGCATTACGGCCAGCGCTAATGAGGAAGCGGACATTCTGCACGCGGTCTGCAGCGACGACGACTATGTTCCGATCGCCGCGCAACTCTCGGCGGTCGAAGCGTGGACGCAACTGCTCGAAGCCGATCTCAACCAAGCCAACTACGATGACAAGTGCAAGGCGGCCGCGCAGCCCGTGGCGCGCGCGTTCGTCGCGCACGCGTGGCTGCTGTTGGTGAAGGCGGACCCCGAGCAAACGGGGCGCTATCCCAGCATCCAAAACGTGCTGCCCAAAGCCAAGACCCGCGCGGCCGCGCTGGGCCTGACCCTGCCGACGCCGGCAGACACGTCGGCCTACTGGCTGACGCAGCAGCAACAGGCGGCCGACGAGGCAATCAAGACCTGCGGACAATGATTTTGCGAATGATTCGCAAAATATAGTCCGCATGGGATCCCGTTCGGAGTACTCGACCCGGCCGCGCGAGCGGATTTCGGCCATCCTTGACGGGGCGCGCCGCTTCTTCTCGGCGGCCGAAGTCCACCGCGCGCTCCAGGATCAGCACGCCAACGTCGCGCTGTCGACGGTGTATCGAACGCTGGAGCACCTGCGCGAGAAGGGCGAAGCGACAACCCGCTTGGACGAGAGCGGCGAGGCGACGTACATGGCGTGCCGCCCGGCTCACCACCATCACCACGCGATCTGCAATCGCTGCGGGCGCGTCGAGGACGTCGACTGCGGCGCGATCGAGCAGTTCGC
>DASSZO010000121.1:0-6662 GCA_035702815.1 Candidatus Aquilonibacter sp.
CCGCTCCGAGGAAATCGCCCAAGAGATCATCGGCGAATTCGATACCGATATTCGCGGGCTCTATTCCGCAAAAGACTTGCGCGCGGGATACATCGAGACGCGCGACCGGCGCGGCGCACTCAATCGCTTCCCGATCATGACGCTTTCGATTGCGATCGTCAGTAACGACCGCGGACAGCTTGCCAATTACGCGCAAGTCGGCGAAGCCGCCGCCGAACTCAAGCGCTACGCCAAATCGATCGCCGGCTCGAATTACGTGAAGGATAAGAGGCGCTGATGCTTCGCAACAAACTCAAGGCGACCGTCGCGCTCGCAATCGTCGCGACGCTGCTCGTCCCCGGATATTCCGACGCGCGTTCGTCAAAGACCGCGCAACTTCAGCAACGCATCCGCGCCGAGCAGCAGAAACAAGCGGCGCTTCAGGCGCGCCTTCACCAAAAACGTGCCGAGCTGCACCAAGCCGCCTCGCACGAAGACGATCTTCAAGCACAGCTGGATCAAACCAACTCGGCGATCCACGACGTCAATGCTCGCATCGCGAATCTCGGCGCGCAAGAAGTTTCGACGCAACGCAAGATCGCTTGGAATACCGTTCAACTGCAGGCGGCGCAACGGTCGCTCAAGCTGCACGACGACGCGCTCAAGCGCCGGCTGGTCGACATCTACGAAAACGGCGATCTGAGCTACATGGCGGTGCTGCTCTCAGCGCACTCCTTCACGCAGTTCGTCGAGCGATGGGAAGATCTGCGTCTGCTCATCGATGCGAACGAGTCGGCGGTGCGCGAGCGCAAAGCGGCGGAAGAAAAAGTCGCGGGCGTGCAAGCCGATCTCCAGCGGACCCAACTGCAACTCCGCGCGCAGCAGCAGGCGCAAGCGCGCGCTCAAAATCAACTGGCGACGCTCGCCGACGAGCGCCGGAATCTCGTCGCGATCGCCGATCAGCAGCGCCGCAACGTCGCGCACCAGGTCGCCGAGATCGAGGATCTCTCCGCAGCCGAAGAGGCGCAGCTCGAGAGCCTCATCCGCGAACGGCAAGCCGAGCTCGAAGCCGAGCGGGAGGCCGCCCGCCGGGCCGCCGGCATCAGCGGTCCCGTGGCGCCCAGCAGCGGTCCGGGCTCGATGAGCTGGCCGGTCTCCGGCACGATCACCTCGCCGTTCGGATGGCGCTCCAACCCCTTTGGCGGTGCGCCCGACTTCCATCCGGGCCTCGATATCGCGGCGCCGATGGGCACCACGGTCACGGCGGCGGCCTCCGGAACCGTTATCCTCGCACAATGGTACGGCGGCTACGGCAACTTTATCCTGATCGACAACGGCGGGAATATCTCGACCGGGTACGGGCATCTGTCGGCCATCTACGTATCAGTCGGCCAGAAGATCCAGCGCGGGCAAGCGATCGGGGCGGTCGGCAGCACCGGCCACTCGACGGGTCCGCACCTGCACTTCGAGGTGCGCCTCAACGGCAAGCCGGTCGATCCGACGCCGCGCCTTCACGGATAACCGCGCCGGGCGGTTGGCAGCTTCTTGGGCGTTCCTTAAACTTTCAGAGCTTTTTGAAACGGGATCATACCCGGCGGGCGTTAAGCTAAGCGGGTATGATCGATCCCATGACCGGTAGATTGCGCGCCGCCCTTGCAGCGCTCGTTGTCATCCTTATCGCTGCGGCGGGTTCCGCGTATGCGCTCAATCGTGCTGCCGCGGCTCGCGCCACGCAGGACGACAGCGCCTTCCAGGTTGCCACGACCGGCGACGTCACGGGGCTGATCAACGACAGCAACACCCAGGCCCAGCTCCTCAACGTTGCCGTCAACAAGCTCGAGAGCGCGTATTACAAACCCGTCGATCCGCAGACGCCGCCGCGCGGCGAAGCCAAGGCCCTCGACGAGTACCTCAAGGCCAAACATATTGCGCACGCAACCGTGCCCGACGACGGGAATGTCGCGCAGATTTTGGCCTACGCGCAGTCGCATTACGCATCGAAGCTGGGCGCGAACGCGGCGACCGATCTCACCGAGACGGCGCTTCGCGGCGTGATGGACTCGGTCGACGATCCCTACACGGTCTATCTCTCACCCAAAGAGATTCAAGGGCTGCAAGAATCGCTTTCCGGCGGCAACTTCGGCGGCATCGGCGTCTACATCTATCAGCTCAAGGACGGCCAAGTGGTCGTTCAGCCGATCGACGGACTTCCCGCGTCGCGCGCCGGCATGAAGCCCGGTGAAGTCGTCGATGCGGTTAACGGCAAGCCGATCAAGGGCATGACGCTCGATCGCGTCGAGCAATTGATCCGGGGCCCGGAAGGCACGAACGTGCAGTTGCGCACGCACGTGTACAACAAAACGGGCGAGCACTCGTTTACCATCACGCGCGAAGTCATTCACGTGCCGACCGTCCGCGCGAAGATGGAGAACGGCTACGATTACATTCGCCTCTCCGACTTCGGTACGACCTCAGCGCAGGAAGTGCGTAAAGCGCTCGTCGAGGGACGCGCGAAGGGGGCCAAAGGCTTCATTCTCGACCTGCGTAACAACGGCGGCGGATTGCTCGACGCAGCCGTCAAGATCTCGAGCTACTTCATCCCGCACGGCACCATCGTCGCGACGATCGATCGTCAAGGAAACCGCTCTGAAGAAGAGGCACTCGGGACGGCGATCGGCGGTCTGCAACCGCTCGTGATCTTGGTGAACAAGTACACGGCAAGCGCGTCGGAGATCACGTCGGGCGCCTTACAGGATTACCGCCTCGCCAAACTGATTGGAACCAAGACGTTCGGCAAGGGCGTGGTGCAGAGCATCTACCCGATGCCGGATTCCGGCGCACTGAAAATCACGACCGCCCGGTACGTGACGCCGCTCGGACGCGACATTCAGCACAAGGGGATCATGCCGGATATCGTGGTCCAGCAGAATCCGGACCCGTCACTGATCGACACGCCCGCCGACAAACAACTCGCTGCCGCAAAAGCGACGCTCAAACAACTCGCCCAGCAATAGAAACGTAATGATGAAACGACTCTCGGCCTTTGCCCTCGCGGCGCTTCTCGCCGCACCGCTCGCGCAGAGCGCGTCCGCGGAAACCCCCGCGCATCTGACCGCCTCGGACGCAAATCGGATCGCGGTGAGTTACAACGATCTCACGACCGAGTTCTACAAGCGCGTGCAACCGCAGGCGGTGTTGAATTCGATCGGACGGGAGTTGAATGCGACGCTCAAAGCCAAGCACGTGAAGGCAACCGTCGCGATGCCGCGCGCGGGCGCTTCGGCTCCCGCCAACGTACGCGCAATCGACCTTGCGGTCGAGCAAGCGCAGCAAAAGGCGAAGGGCAAGATCAGCTCCCGTGATTTGACCTACGCGGCGATCGACGGAATGATGAAGTCGGTCAACGACCGGTACACGGTGTTCCTTACGCCCAAAGAGTACGCCGAGCTCAATAACGGGCTCGACGGCAGCGATTTCGGCGGCACCGGAATCGTCATCCAAGCGGATGACACGTCGAAGTACATCTTGGTGAGCAACGTCGTTCCCGACGCGCCGGCCGACAAGGCGGGCATCCAACAAGACGACTTGATCACCGCGATCGACGGTCAATCGACCAAAGGCTGGAGCATCGATCGCGCAAGCGCGCACCTGCGCGGCAAAGAGGGCACGAAGGTCACGCTCGGCATTCAACGCGCGGGCAAAGAGATTGCGCCGATTACGTTGACGCGCGCGAAGATCCATCAGCTGAGCGTCTATGAAAAGATGCTGCCCGGAAACATCGGGTACGTTGCGCTCACCGTCTTCGGCAAAGATACCGCCGACGAATTGACCACGGCTCTGGATCGTCTGCGCAAGCGCGGCGCCCGCGCGTACATCATGGATCTGCGCGACAACGGCGGCGGCTATCTCGAAGCGGCGGTCGGCGTCAGTTCAAAATTCATTTCGTCGGGCCCGATCGTCTCGGTCGAATCGCGTTCGTCGAGCATCACGACGCTCGAAGCCAACGATACCGCGATTCCGCCCGCGCCGCTCGTCGTGCTCGTCAACGGCTACACCGCGTCGGCGTCGGAGATCACGTCGGGCGCGATTCAGGATAGCGGCGTCGGAACGATCATGGGCACCAAGACCTTCGGCAAAGGGGTCGTGCAGACGATCTATCCGCTCGGCGACGGTTCCGCCGTGAAGATCACGACCGCTCGCTATCTCACCCCGCACAACCGCGATATCAATCACCTGGGCATCACGCCCGATATCGTCGTTCAAGAGAACAAGCGTCCGCGCTTCGGCGACATTGCAAAAGACGCGCAGCTGGCGCGAGCCGTGCAGTACGTCGACGATCGCATCGCGCATCTCGGCGACACGCAGGGCAGCTCCGGTCAGTAACGGCTAGCGGCGAGCTTCGAGGTATCGGAGCACACCACGCCCTGCCCGTCGGTTCCCGCGCAGATACGGTTGCCATCGACGGCGATGCCTTCGAACTCGTGCGAGATGGCGTTCTGCACGACCGAATGCGTCGTCGTCGCATCGTCTGACGACGCCAGCAGCCCGCTCGGCGTCGAGAGGAGCAGCAGCGGACCGGATGCGCTGGTCACGAACTGCGCGCGTTCACCGATGTTGTATCCCGTCGTGCCGCCGAAGGCGAGCCGCGCGTCCGGATCGACTCGCCGCATCGCATTTCGCGCAAGCGGCAACTGAAGTTGCGTGAGCGGGGTGAAGGTCGCACCGCCGTCGGTCGAGCGATAGATCGCCGTTTGCGTCATCGCCACGATCGCGCCGTTCACCGGATCGACCGCAAGCACTGGTGCGTCGTTGGGGTACGACGGTCCAGGCGGCGCAAAGACGTTGCTGCGTGAGAACGTGACCCCGCCGTCGCTCGAGCGCCACACCGCGACGCCCCCGCTCGAGGAAGCGATGTAGACGTGCTTGGGGTTGCGCGGATCGAGCGCGATGTCGACGGGTCCCGGAACACTGCAGGCGATCGGATAGAAATGCACGCCGTCATTTGCCACGTAGAGGCCGTTGCTCGTTACCACGTACGTGCGCGGCGAGTTCGCCTCGGTCGCGAACGGCTCGGTGCTCGCGATGCGCCCTCCGACTGACTGGTTTGCGAACGTGATGCATCCGTCGGTCGAAACGCTGATGCCGTTATCGAGGATGTAGCAAACGTTGGGCGCGTTTGGATTGATGTACGCCACCCCGTTTTCCGTCGAACCGACGGAAAGCGTCTGCCACGTCGCGCCGCCGTCGCTGGAGCGCGCGGGCGCAAAATCTTGCATCGTCACGAGCAGCGTCGAACCGTGGACAGCGACGCTGCGAACGATATTGACCGCAAGCCGCGCGGTGACCGGACTGAAGTTCGAGCCGTACGATCCGAGCGCAATGCCCTGATCCGAGCCGATCGCGAGGCGATCGCCGTCGAGGACGGTGAGCGTGCGTGCGTCGCCATAGCCTTGTGCGATCGCGAACGTCCGCGCATCATCGGTATACGCAAGCCCGGTTCCGGCGACGTAGAGACGATGCGGCACGACCGCGCTAAACGCAATCGCCTGCGCACCACGCAACGTTGCCGGAATGGGCACGCTGCTCCACGTCGACCCGCCGTCGCTCGAATGCATGAGCGCATCGGTATAGATGCCGCCGACCATTCCCGTCATCGACGCGTAGATCGATTGCGCGTTTTGCGGATCGACCACGATTGCGTGGATGACGGGCGGCGCATCGAGAGCCGCAAACACGTGCATGGTTGCCGCCGGCACGCTTATCGCGGCGCGCACGATCGCGCCGTTGACCAGCCCCGCAAAGATCGTTCCGCTACTGACCGCGACGGTGTCGGCCGCGGCCTGCGTCGGCACCGAAATCGACCACGTCGTGCCGTCGCTCGAGGTCAGTATGCCGACGGATGATGCGGCGAAGAACGTGCCGCCGGCTTGCACGATCTGACGCACGCCCGCGACATTGCTGACTTGCTGCCATGAATTCGCACCGTCGGTGCTTCGGAAGATTCCGCCTGTTTCGGTCGCCGCATACAGCGCGTTTGCTTGCGGGTCGAAGATCAGCGAATTGATCGTCGTATCGGTAAGCCCGGCATTCGCGGCACTCCAACTCGCGCCGCCGTCGCTGGTTTTAAAGATACCGGTATCGGTCGTGACGCCGTCTTCCGTCCCCGTGCCGCCGCCGGCATACATGACCGACGGGTTGCGAGGATCGATCGCGAACGCGTTGAGTTTTCCGCTATTCTGCGAATTCCACGGACCGAGCGATCCCGTCCACGTCAAACTCGACGTGGGCAGCCCCGGCGCGACTGAAGCGGGCACCGCGGGCACCGCGCCGCTCGACGAACCCGATGACGAACCACCGCCGCCGCATGAAACGAGCGCGACGGCGGCGATCAAAAGTACGAATGCGTACCGCATGACCGACGACTTCCTCCAAGTGGAGTCATCGGCAAATGTACTGCTCGATTTCGGAAAAACGTGTGAAGGTTACAAATGGTATCGCTTGCTCGGTGAGGTGGCGTTCGAGCCCTCTGCCGGCTTTTGCGAAGCGCTCGTCGGCTTCGATTGCCGCCGCGAAATCTGACGGCCCGTCACCGATGTAGATTGTGCGGTGTCCGCGCGAACGGGCCGTTCGCACGGCCGCGGCTTTATCATGTCCGTTGTCGGAGTCGTCGCGAAACGTAAATC
>DASSZO010000110.1:0-2572 GCA_035702815.1 Candidatus Aquilonibacter sp.
GACGTGTGGCATGACGCGGTTGGATTGCCGCCTGCGCAACGGACGCGCATTCGCAGCGACATGCTCGCATACGCACATATCATGATCGACGAGGAATGGCCCGCGATGCGATCGGGCGGATTCAGCACGCGCGGCGACGAGTTGATCATGGATACGGCCACGGTCGTGGGCCAGTATTCGCCAAAAACGCTGGGCGAAAGCAACGCGCAGGCGGCGATCGTCACTCGCACCAACGACTTGCACGACGCGCGCGCCGAGCGTCTTGCGGCGAACGAACGCGGAATCTCCGGCTTTCAATGGTCGGTGCTCGCGATCGGCGCATTCGTCGTCCTCGCGTTTTGCTACGCTTTTAGCGTTTCGAATTTGGGATCGCATCTCTTGATGACGGGCCTCGTCACGATCCTGATCGCCGCGATGTTCGTGCTGTTATTCGAACTCCAATATCCGTTTCGAAGCCGGCTCGGCATAGAACCGCAAGCGTGGCAGGCGCTCATCACACACATCAAGGCCATGGACCGCATGCCCGGGCCGATGAATTCGCATCACTAACGGCCAAAACGCGAGCATCCGCCGCGATTTGCGCGAAAGCCGCTTACTCGAAATCCTCCGGTTCGGTGAACGGGCGGATTTCGATCTGCTCGCCACGCGGGAACGGCGCGCGGCGCATGCGCTCGACGAGTTCATCCTTCGAACGCGCCTCGAGGATCCAGAAGCCGGCAACGAGCTCCTTCGTTTCGGCGAAGGGGCCGTCGGAAACGACGGGCGTTTCGGCGGCAAAGTTCATGCGGGTTCCCTTCGACGTCGGCTTGAGCCCCGTCGCTTCGATCAGCATGCCGTCGCGCTCGAGCGCGTCGTTGAACGCTCCCATCGGCGCGAGCTCCTCGCGCTTAGGCATCTTTCCGGCCTCGTAGTCCTTCGCGTGCTCCGGCGAAGGCTTGACCATGACGAGAAATCGCATCGTTATCTCCTTATCGGTGTCGCTCTGTATCTAGACGTCGAACGACACCGGCGCAAATCGACATGCTGCCGAAACGCGGTTGAAGTAGACGCGACCTACGCGGGGACCTCGAACGTTCCGGGACTTTGCGCCGTCCCCGAAAACTCCGGCGTGCGTGCCGGCGAGGCTTCGGATAGCGCGCGCCGGACGCCCTCTGCATCGAAGTCGCGAGCGTAGACGGGGGTATTGGGCTGCTGACGCCACGACTCGGCGAGCGAGCCTGCGTCGATGGCATCAAAGCCGATCTCGTCGATCAACTCCATGACGATCGCTTTGGCCTGCGGATCATCGCCGGCCACCGGCAGCGCAATCCGCACGGGCATTCCTTTGGGTTTGCCGTTTTCCAGAAGATGCTGCGCGTAGATGTTGTTGAATGCTTTGACGACCGGGCGGCGCAGATGTTGCGAGACCCATTGGCTTTCCGGCATCCCGCTCTCGATTGCGTCGATCCGGCCGTCGCGTTCGCGCGGATAGTAATTGCCGGTATCGACGATGACGACGTTGTCGGGCACTCCATTGAAAAGATCGCCCGGAAGCTCGGGAATGTTTTTTTCGGGAATCGTTACCACCACGACGTCTCGATCGCGAACCGCGTCGCTCACCGAAACGGCCCGCGCGCCCGTCTGCTGCGCGAGTTCTTGTAGGGTCTGCGGACCGCGAGAGTTGGCCACGGCAACGTCGTGACCGGCAGCCCGAAAGCGCCGCGTCAGCGCCGATCCGATATTGCCCGCGCCGATAATCCCGATCTTCATGATGGTGCTCCCCTTTCTCATCCTACCATTCCCGCTATCGCGCGCGGTAAAGCCTGCGACGGCGTGCCGCGGCAGCACGAGCGAGGGGAGCGCCGCTTGTGCCCTGGCGGGTTATGGTTTGGTTTGAAGCGATTTGAGCGCTTTTTGGAACTCGTCGCGGTGATGCGCCTCATCTTTGCCCACAGCCGTAAAGACTGCGGCGATCGACGTGTCGCCGTTCTTCTGCGCACGCGCAGCCATTTGCGGGTACATCGTCGTCGTCTCGTAATTCTCTCCGGCAATTGCATCGCGCAGATTGGCGGCGGTCGATCCGACCAAGCCGTATTGGTGCGCGTGCGTCGCGAAATGCGACTTCCATTCGATGTTGGCCGTCTTCTCGAAGAGCGTTGCGATCTCCGGATGGCCCGCCGAGCGCGCTTGATCGGCGAACGCCATGTACTTCAGGTAGGCAAAGGCTTCGCCGTGCATCGCAGTCATCAGATCCGCCTTCGTCGTTGCCTGTAGCGCGGCGCCCGAGGCGAGACCCGCGGCAAAGAGAAATGCGCCGGCCAGCGCCGCCGCGATCATGGACCTCCGAGTGTTCACGCTAGGCTCCTTTACTATGGAAAAACTGCTGACGGTCTTATCATGCGGCGGCGATGTGAACGATCGTTTCAGGACTGAAGTGCGAGCGAAGAAGATCCACCGGAGCCGGCACTCTCGTTTGTATCAGGCTCATTGACACAATCGAGGCGTTTGTATTATCCTGTCTGATACAAACCGGCGCAGGCAACGGTACGGAGGGCGCATGTTGCAGCTAGCGGACTTTCGCAATGGCGTGTAT
>DASSZO010000142.1:0-5534 GCA_035702815.1 Candidatus Aquilonibacter sp.
TTCAGGTATGACGCTCGCACGACGCACACTTGGCGATCAAGGCCTGGTCGTTTCCGAACTGGGCCTCGGATGCATGGGGATGAGCCAATCGTACGGCACCGATGCCGAACGCGATGAAGGCGAATCGATCGCGACGATTCATCGCGCGCTCGACCTCGGGCTCGACTTCTTCGATACCGCCGAAGCGTATGGGCCATACGCAAACGAAGAACTTCTCGCGCGTGCACTGCACGGCCGCCGCGACGATGCGATCGTTGCGACCAAGTTTGGATTCCGTTTCGCCGACGGCCGCATCTCCGGCGTCAACAGTCGTCCGGAACACGTGCGTGAAGCCGTCGAAGGATCGTTACGCCGTTTGCGTACCGATCGGATCGATCTGCTCTACCAGCATCGCGTCGATCCGGACGTTCCAATCGAAGAGACGGTAGGCGTGATGGCCGAGCTCGTGCGCGAGGGGAAGGTGCGCTTTCTCGGACTGTCGGAGGCCGGCGTGCAAACGATTCGCCGCGCGCATGCGACGCACCCGATCTCGGTGCTGCAGAGTGAGTATTCGCTCTGGGAACGCAATTTGGAACCCGAGATCATTCCGCTGCTGCGCGAACTGGGCATCGGATTGGTGCCGTTTTCCCCACTCGGACGCGGATTTTTGACCGGTGCCGTCAAGCGCGCGGAAGAGTACCCCGCCGATGACTTCCGGCGCAACGACCCGCGCTATCAAGGCGAGCATTTTGATGCGAACATGCAAGCGGCGTCGGTCGTGCGCGAGATCGCGGCCAGCAAGGGTGCCACGCCGTCACAAGTTGCGCTGGCATGGCTCTTGCATCGTGGGGACGACATCGTGCCGATTCCGGGAACGAAGCGACGTACGTATCTCGAGCAGAACGTGCAAGCGGCGCAGCTGGCGTTATCCCCGCAGGAAATGAAACGGCTCGATGACGCGCTGGCGCCCGAGCGCATCAGCGGACCGCGATATGCGCCCGCTCAGATGGCGATGGTTGACCGCTAGCCGGCGTTCACTCCAGCCAACTGAACTTGTATGCGACGACCGGCGGACGTCCGGTTTCGTAGGCGAGTTGCGCCATCAGAAGCGCGAACGGTTCCGCAAATCGTCCAATGAGCAATTGGCCCGCGTCGATCGGATCAAATCCCGCGTCGACGATGAGTGTCTCCGCGACGGTCTTTGCGCGCGGGTCGTCGCCGTAATAGATCATTGACGGGAGCGGTCGCTGGTCACGCTGGTCGAAAACGTGCATCAGCACGTCATGCGGCACCGTATTGAAGGCGGCGACGACATGCGCGCGGGGGATGCGTTTCGCGAGTTGTTCGATTCCCGACGTCGTTTGGCCGATCGTCAATTTGCTGTCGTCGCCGTTCATCGGAAGCATGCAGCTCACGACGATTTTCCCGTCGAGCTCCCGGATTTCGCTCAGGACTTGGTCGAGACGATTCCAGCGCACCGCCAACAACACGACATCGGAATTGGCGACCGCCGCTGCGGGAGAATCGAAATGCGCGCCAACGTCGCCGGCGAGAGACGCGAGCTTGTCGTGCGTCCGCGCGTACGAAAACGTAACTTGATGGCCGGAGCGCGCGAAGATCGTGCCGAGTTTCGCTCCCATGAGGCCGCTGCCGACGACGGCGATGCGTAAACGCGTAATCATCGCGCGAGTCGACTGCAGGATGTGGGCATTGTACAAAGTCTACGAAGAAGCGGTGCCCGAAGCTAGAAGGGCAGACGCGGACGGTGTCCGCGCTTTTGCGGACGCTACAGCAGCCAGTCGTGTTCGGCGGCGTAGCGGACGATGTCAGAACGACTTTGCAAACCAAGTTTTTCCGCGACACGCTGCCGATACGTTTCGATCGTACGCGGGCTCAGTTCGAGTTGCGTCGCGATCTCCGTATTTCCGAAGCCCTTTGCGACGAGAATGAGCACTTGCCGCTCGCGTTCGCTCAAATCGCGCGCATGATTGTCTTGGTGAAGCAGACGCGCGCCTATTGCGGGGTCGACGTACGTTCCGCCCGCGGCAACGGTGCGAACCGCGCGAATGAGTTCGTCGGAAACCGAACGTTTTGCAACGTATCCCGATGCGCCCGCATCGAAAAGCCGCCGAATGTACGACGGTTCTTCGTGCATGGTAAGACCGATGATGCGCACCTGCGGAAGCGCGGCGTGTAACTCGGCCGCGACGTCGATGCCGTCACGCCCGGGCATGGTGATATCGAGGACGAGGATGTCGGGCTTGGTTTGCTCGACGGTTGCGACGATCTCGCTTCCGGTGCTGACCTCCGCGACGACCTCGATGCCGGGTATCGAGGTGAGCAGATGCCGGACGCCTTGACGGATGAGTGGATGGTCGTCCGCGACCACGACGCGGATGATGTCGGAATTGTTCAGGAAAGGCATACCCTAGTTATCAAAATTCGAAATCCAGGCGACCTTCCCTTGGGCCCGGTTCCTAGGTTCTGTGTCCCCGTTCATGGGGCGAATCGCACTGTGGTCCCGTCGCGTGCTGCGGTACGGTACACATATGTCCGCCTACGCTCGGCTTGCCTTTCTGGCAATTGTCGCTGCCTTGCTGATCGCTTCGACGATCGCGATCGTTCGCGCGGGCAGCCCCGAGCGGCAGAGTTTTAAAGCGTTCTACTGTGCGGGCGCCGCAGTCAACCAGCGTGCCGACCCCTATCGGGTCGAGCCGTTGCGCGGCTGCGAGCAGCAGGTCGCGCGTGGAACGATGGTGCCGGGCGCGGTCGAGCCCGCGCCGTTACCGGGGTATGCGCTCGCGCTCTTCGCGCTGCTGTCGCGGCTGCCCGTTACGCTTGCGGCGATGCTCTTTTCGCTCGCGATCGCAGCCGCGGGCATCGCGAGCGCGCTGCTGTTGGCACGCATGACCGGGTATGCGGCGGCGCTCATCTTGCTCGCGCTCTCGCCCTTGCTCTTGCTCAACGTTGCGTACGGAGAAACGCCTCCGTTCGCACTGCTCGCAATCTGCGCGAGCGGATTCTTGATCTGGGCTCGCCGCCCGCATGCTGCCGGTGTCGCCGCCGCCTGCGCACTCATTCAGCCCAACGTCGCGCTCCCGGCACTGCTCGCGCTCTTGGTGTTCGTTCCCAAAGCGCGAACGTCGATTGTCGTCAGCATCGCGGTCTTGACCGCGCTCAGCGCCGCGACGATCGGTGTGGAAAAGAACGTGGAATATCTGCGCAGCGTGTTACCGGTTCAGGCATGGTCGGAGCTCATCGCATCGGATCAATACAGCGTAAGCCGAGTGCTTTTTGAAGCGGGCGTTGCACCTTCGCTTGCATTGCGGATCGGACAACTCGCATACGCAGTTGCGATCGTTCTGAGCCTCGTTCTCGCATACGTCGTGGCGCGCAGGTCGCAGCGATATGAAGCCTATGCGCTGATTCCACCGGCGATCGCTCTGCTCGGCGGCGTCTATCTTCACGACATCCAGTTCATCGTTGCGCTGCCGGCGGCGATCTTCGTCTTATCGCTATCACGATCGAGCGCGTACATACGTTTCGCGGCGCTGGCCGCGCTGCTGCTCGCCGTGGTGTGGACGCAGCGTCCCGGGCGCGCGGTCATTGCTGTGAACGCCGCTGCCGTTGCAGCGGTGGCGTCGCTTTCCATCCGGCGCCGCTCGATGCGTGCAGCGATTGGAGCGACGGCGATCGTCGTCGCGTTCGTCACGGGTTCATTTGCAGTGCGAGCGCTCGGGCACGCTGCGGCGCCCGATGATCCGCCGGTTGCGATCAGTGCGCTACCTTCCGAACTTGCGCCGTTTGCCTGGGAGCGATACTTGCGCTCGGATCCGGACCTCACGAGGCCGCTTTACGTACCGAAGCTCCCGACGTGGGCCGCACTCGTGCTGCTCGTCATCGTGTCGCCCGCGTCCGCTGCATCTTTAAAACGAGCGTGAGTTCTAAGGTGTCGGCTTCGGCGTCGGTGTCGGTGGGGGCGTCGGCGACCAGGTTACCGGATCGGTCGTATACATCTCGTTGTCGCAGACATACGATCCGCGGCTCAGTGAACCGTACGCACCGTACTGGGTAAATGTCGCCGTAGCGGGCGACGTTTCGGGCGCCGGGAACGTGCAATCGAACGTGAACCCGAGCGAGTACGGATATTGCACCGTTATGCCGCCGCTAGGGCCGGTGACCGTTCCGGAATCCGCTGCGGAAAATACGGTCGTCCAGGTGAGCGACGGATTGCCGTTGAGGATCGCTTGTCCCGCGATCCTCGAGGCGAGTTGGCAGTTCACGGGGGCCAACGTGGTCGTGAACGTTGACTGCGAGCGCCGAGTTGTAAGACCGAGCGAACCGCTCGAACAAGGGTTGACGTTCCCCCCGGAGTCGTCTTGCGCGACCGCCTGCGCCAAGATCTGCTGGATGCTCTGCACGTTGCCCAGCGACGGCGGCGGTGCCGGCGCGGATACCGTCCCGCTGCCGCAAGCCGTGAGCAAGCCGGACCCGATGAGAAGAAGCAGCAAACCGCCGCGCTTGAAAGATGGCATCGGATCGGTAGTTCACTGCTGCGTGGGGACTCGTCCTATGCGATTTCGGTCTCGGCGCCGCTGGCAGCGGCATCATCGGCGGGAGCGATCGGCCCGGCTTGCGGTGAAAGGTCGACTTCCACCGGATGCGCTGCAACTCCGCGAAGGAGCGGTACCCGATCTCGGTGCGCCGTGATTTCATCGACCATGCGCTGGGGAAGTAGGCCGTCATCGTTGAGATGCATCCACTCGCTATTGATGCGCTCAACCATATCGCGCGTTGCTCTGAACACAAGACCCCGCGGTACACCCGCGCGGCGCGCGAGACGCTCCATTCGCTCCATATCGATGTTCTCATAGCTTTTCGTCCGTGCGATCGACAACCCGACGTCATCGTTCGGTATGTAGACAATCGTCGACACGTAGTCGTAGGCAGGAGTGAGGCGTGGCGTTCGGGTGTCGCTATAAACCACACTCCAATTTTTCACGTGCATATCGCCGTTCCCAATGCCGATCGAGAACACCAGGCGGCGCACGAATTCCTCAACTTCATTGTGCGACGTGGCGCGCCATAAAAATTCGAGAATGTTAGCAACGCTCGCCCTGTCGTATTTGTCGCGATGAGTCGGGTAAAGTCCGAAAATTTGGGCGAAATCCTCGATATGAATGCGCTGCTCGGCTACGCGATCAAAACGCTTGACATACAGCGCGTTGCCAAGATCGGTGCGGACTTGCGGCGGCATGTTTCCGATTTGTGCAGCATTGATGAGCCCGATCTCCGGGACTTCAATGCCCAAATGTCGCGCAAACGAGAGCATGGTATGCTCGTTTTCCGGCACGTAAGGATAGGTTGAAGAAGGCATTTTCGCAATCCACGTGCCGCCCTTGCCGTGCACCGGTATTGTCAAACCGCCTTCTGCCTCGCGAATGGCGCTAAACTTCAACTGGACGCCGGCGAGGGAAAACTTCAAGACGTGTGGGTCGCGCTCGATAGATTGACTGACGATTTCGCGGTCCTCATCCTGAGGGAGAACCGCATCG
>DASSZO010000160.1:0-3190 GCA_035702815.1 Candidatus Aquilonibacter sp.
TGGGCGAGGCCGGCACGGGATATGCAACGTTCGGACCGCCTCCGGTACAGCCGCTCACGGCCGCCAAGAGCACGAGGGCAACGAGTACTACGCGCATCGGTGCCATCGTAGCACGCACGCCTTACCCGGGAACGCCGCCGCGGCGTGAATTTATCGAACTCTCACCTGGCGCGCTTTTCGAAAGCCTAGGACCGGGTCTTGTCAGGTTTCCCGGGCGTTTTCGTTGTAGAATCGCAGTACATCCGCGGAAGGGAGCTCGTATGTTCCAACAGCCTCTGGACCCGCTTGGCAACCTCTTCCTCACGTGGCTCGTCGCGCTCATACCCGTCGCGCTACTGCTGATTTTACTGGCGGTTTTTCGCCTATCTGCATGGATTTCGACCCTCGTCGGTTCCCTGGTGACGCTGCTGATCGGCATCCTTGTGTGGCACATGCCGGCGCGCGAGGGCATGCAGGCCTACGTCTACGGCTCCGCTACCGGGGTTTGGAACGTCGACTGGATCACGTTCTGGGGCGTCGTGCTGTTCAATACGCTCGTCGTCACCGGCAACTTCGAACGCTTCCAGCGCTGGATATCCGCTCACGGTACGCGCGACGTCCGCGTTCAAACGATTCTCTTTGCGTGGGCGCTGGGCGCACTACTGGAAGGCCTCGTCGGCTTCGGCTATCCGTGGGCCGTCGTCGCACCGATCCTCATCGCGCTTTCGATTCCCGATCTCGATGCAATCCGCGTCGCCGCCATTGCAAACAACGCTCCCGTTTCCTATGGCGCGCTCGGCGCACCGATCATCGCGCTCGCAGCCGTTACCGGGCTTCCGCTGCTCTCGCTCTCGAGTTCGATCGGCCATATCGTCGCAATACTCGCGTTGCTGCCGCCATGGATTTTGATCTACCTCGTTAGCGGTCGCCGCGGGTTCCGGGAAGGCTGGCCGCTCGCCATCGTCGGCTCCCTTGGGTATATCGCGGGACAATATCCCGTCGCCGTCTATCTCGGGCCGTATCTGCCCGACGTCGTCGGATCGATCGTATCGCTCGGTGCCTTGCTGCTTTTACTCCGATTCTGGCGGCCGCGAACCGTGCTCGGCTACGGCGGCGTTCCGGTTTCCGCAACCGAAGAAGCGCATGCGGAACAGCCGCTGCGTCCTGGCGAGGTCTTTCAGGCGTGGCTGCCATTTCTCGTACTCGTGGTGGTCGTCGTACTCTGGACCGGCCCGTGGTCGCCGTTGCCGAAGATCGCGCCCTTCAAGATCGGCGTCGATGCGTTGTCGTCAATTTCCACCGGAAAAACGGTGTCGGCGATTTTCACGTGGACGCCGTTCGTGGGCGGCAGCGCGATCCTCGCGTCCTGGATCATCGTCGCGCTGCTGCTGCGCACGAGCGGCGCGCAACTCGCGGAGATCTTCCGGCGCAGCTGGCATCAGATGTGGGGCGCGCTGCTCGTCGGCGTCTTCATCTTCGGGTTGGCCTACGACTACAACTATTCGGGTATTGCGGCGTCGCTCGCCGAAGGGTTCTCGAAGGTCGGTCCGTGGTTCCTGATCTTCGCGCCGATTCTCGGCTGGATCGGTGTCGCGCTCTCCGGCAGCAATACTTCGACGAATGCGATGTTCGGTTCGTTCCAGAGCATCGTCGGCAAACTGCTCGGCTTCCCGCCCTTGCTCTTGCCGACGCTCAATTCGGTCGGAGCTGAGATCGGCAAGCCCGTTGCGCCGCAAACGGCAAGCGTGGGCGTATCGACGACGCGTTTCGTTCGCAACGAAGGTGCCGTCATCCGGCACAACATGGGGTGGACGTTTGTGTTGCTCGTCTATCTGATCGTCATCGGCGTGTGCTGTTACTTCTTCTTCCCCGGTGTGATGCGCTAGAAGCCTCCGGCCTTCAGTGAATCGTCGAGCGCTTTCAAGAACGATTCGACGTCGTCCGAGCTAAAAATGAGGGGCGGTTGAATCCGCAACACGTTTCCGAAACGGCCGCCCTTACCGACCAGCACGCCGCGTTCGCGCATCTCTTCGAGAATGCGCGTTGCAGCGTCGGCATCGTAGGCTTTCGTGGCGCGATCCTTTACGAGCTCGACGCCGATCATCAAGCCTTTTCCGCGGACTTCACCGATTACGGGATAGCGCTTCTGCAGCTCGCGCAACCCTGCCAGCAGCGCATCTCCCTGACGCTTCGCGTTTTCGATTAATCGCGACTTCTCGATGACGTCGATCGTGACGCGCGCGGCGCGCGTCGAGAGCGGGTTGCCTCCAAACGTGTTGATGTGCGGTCCCTTGAACGCATCGGCGAGTTCCGGACGCGTGATCGTAATGCCGATGGGGACGCCGCTAGCAAGGCCTTTCGCCGACGTAATGATATCGGGCACGACGCCGTAGCTCGAAACCATGCCGAACATGCCTTCACCCAAGCGGCCCCAACCTGTCTGCACTTCATCCGCTATGAGCAAAGTGCCGAAGGGCGCAAGCGTTTCCCGAAGCACGCGGAAATACTCGGGCGGCGGCGTGATAATGCCTGCAACGCCTGCGATCGTCTCCGCGATCATGGCCGCCGGCGCGCCGTTGGTTTGCGTCTCGATGACGCGCTTTGCCGCCTTCGCGCATGCGATCTCACAGGATGGATACTCGAGATTGAGCGGACACCGGTAGCAATACGGATTCGGAACGAACGCGACGTGAGGCATCTGAGGGCCGAAATTACGCCAGTTGCTCAAGCCTGCGAGTGCGACCGTGTAAATGGTTCGGCCATGATACGCGTGTTCGAGCGATAAGAAATCCGCTGAATTCTTCGCCGTCCTGGCGATCAGCGCGGCGGTCTCGTTCGCCTCGGAGCCTGAGTTGCTTACGAACGACTTCGTCATGCCTTCCGGCGCCACCGACGCGAGCTTTTCCGCGAAATCCAGTTGCTCGTCGGTCAGGTAGAGGGTCGATACGTGCAGCAGCTTGCGCGCCTGATCGGCAACGGCTTGCGCGACTTCCGTGTTGCCGTAGCCCAGCGTGTTGGTGGCAATCCCCGCGAATGCGTCGAGATATTCGCGCCCGCGATCGTCGCGCACGCGAGTGCCTTCGCCGTCGACCAGCGTCAGCGGATCCTTATAATATGTCTGCTGCGCGGCAAAAAGATACTTCTTCGCGCGCTCGGCGTTTGACGATTTGGGGAGTGTGTCCATAGGGTACCCTTCCGTTCGATCTTGATG
>DASSZO010000266.1:0-5526 GCA_035702815.1 Candidatus Aquilonibacter sp.
TGCCGCGGTGTATCCGGCGGGCTGGCGCGTCGACGGCAGCACGGGTTGTGCCGGGAGATTGTAGGCTTCGGGCCGATCGGTCAAGAGAAAAAATGCGTTGAGCGCGCCGATTCCGCCGCCGACGTCGTCCGCACCGTAGAGCTGCACGTTCTCGACGCCGCGCTTGGTCAAAACCTCGACCCGCGTGCGGGCGCGTTCGCGCAGTTCGTCGACGTCGCCGAATTGGATCGATTCCGTGGGGCACGCCTTGGCGCACGCGGGAACGAAGCCGATCTTTTGGCGGTCGTAGCAGAGCGTGCATTTGCCGGCGACACCGCCGTCGTCTTGCAGCGCGGTTTGACGCTCTTCGCGGCGCTCTTCGCGCAGCGACGCGACGTTGTAGTGTGAATGATCCGGATCGAATTTCTCGATGAGATCGACGACGCCGAACGGACACGAGACCACGCAGTATCCGCATCCGTTGCAGACGTCGGGCTGAATGTAGACCGAGTCGAATTCATTGCGAATGATTGCGCCGGTCGGACAGGCCTCGAGGCATCCTGCGTTCGTGCAATGTTTGCACACGTCGCTGCTCATCAGCCAGCGGTTGTGGATCCCTTCGTCGCTCGCGGTCGTCTTTTCGATGAACGCGACGTGACGCCAGGTCGTGCCCGACAGTTCGGACGTGTTGTCGTACGAGTTGCCGGTGAAGGTGAATCCGTCGGAGGGCAACTCGTTCCACTGCTTGCACGCAACTTCACACGCTTTGCAGCCGATGCACAGCGTCGTGTCGGTAAAAAATCCGGTTGCCACTAGTCGATCATACCTCCGACTTCCCTTGGTCTTCCCCTTGCTGTTGTTGGTACCCGCGACCGTGATGCGCCCCGGCCCAATCGCCGATCGGCTGGCCCGACGGATCGCGCTGCGATTGCGGCACCGGTTCGTCGATGCGGTCACGATGGTGCGGGCGGCGCCGTCCGGGACGAATCGTGCACGTGAGCGTCTTCGATTCGTGAATCGACACGTTCGGATCGAGCGCGATCGGAATCAGATTCCCCACGCTATCGCCGCGCGCGAGCGCAACTTGGTCGCCGAAGTTGTAGGGAATTCCGATCTGGTGCACTTTCTTGCGTGCGCCCTTTGCGCCGATGCGTAGCGGAACCATCCGCCCGCTCACGAGCGCGCGCGCTTCCATCTCACCGACCGACGTCGAGATTGTCACCCAGTCGCCGCTCTTGATGCCCTTCTCGACGGCAAGTTCGGGGTCGATCTCACAGAAGGCCGTGGGCTGGAGCTCGGCAAGCCACGGCACGTAGCGCGTCATGATTCCCGATTGCTCGGTGATGCGATACGTCGTAAGCACGTAGGGATACGCTTCGTCGATCGCCTTGTTGTATGGGTTGTCACGACGATGGTATTCCCCGAGCGTCGGATTGCTTTGCTGCGCGTAGAGTTCGTTGCTCACGACCGACTGCAGCGGTTCGTAGTGCGCGGGCATCGGACCGTCTTTGAGTCCGCTTGCAACGAAGAGCTGGCCGCGGCCGTCGAGCATCATGATGAACGGATCCGCGCCCGAATGCGCATCCATGCCTTTGCCGTTCGGGTCGGCAACGGTATCAGGCGCTTTCGTTTTGATGAAGTCCGGTACGTCGAAGCCGGTCCATTCATGCTTCTCGTCGTCCCACCACACGTATTTCTTGCGCTCGCTCCACGGTTTGCCTTGCGGATCGGCCGACGCGCGATTGTAGAGCGTGCGCCGGTTCGCAGGCCACGCGAAGCCCCAATTCAACGCGGTATACGGACCGCTCGCATCGCGATTGCGCGCTTTATTCGTCTGCTTGTCGGGACACACGCCGGAATAGATCCAGCCGCCGCACGCCGTCGATCCGTCGTCTTTGAGTTCGGTGAAGAGTGCGACTTGTTCGTTGTCGGCGACCCGGTAGCCGTTGATCTCTTGGAGTACTTTGAGAACCGACGGTTCGCCCTTGGCGCGTTCGTGGGGATCGTCGTGCTCGTACTCCCACGTCATCTGTTGGATCGGGCGATCTTTCGGATCGGTCGAATCCTTGTACAGCTCCTTCATGCGCTTAGCGAACCAGTTGAAATACCACGCGTCGCTCTTGGATTCGCCGGCCGGTTCGACGGCTTTATCGTGCCACTGCAGCAGGCGTGACGTCTGCGTCATCGTGCCTTCTTTTTCCAAGACGGTCGCCGCGGGCAGGAAGAAGACTTCCGTCTTGATCTTGCTCGGGTCGGCGCCCTCGCGGCGCCAGAACGAGACCGTCTCGTTGTCGTAGCTGTCGATGTTGACGAACCACTCGAGCTCTTCCATCGCGGCTTTGACGAGTTCCGCGTTCTGACCCGACGCGCCCGGATTTTGCCCGATCGCAAAGTAGCCTTTGAGCGCGCCGTCCTTCATCGCAAAAACCATCGGCAGCATCGAATGGTCGCCGATGAGCTGCGGCAGATAGTCGAAGCAATAGTCGTTCTGCGCGGTTGCGTGCTCGCCGTACCACGCCTTGAGCAGTGAAACGACGTATTTCGGCGTGTTCGCCCACCAGCCGGTCGGCTTGGTCGTGTTCTTCAAATACTCCGCGAGCGTTTGTTCGGGGCGCCACGCCGACGGCATCGGAAGATAGCCGGGAAGCAGATCGTAGAGCGTCGCGATGTCGGTCGCGCCTTGAATGTCGGCGTGCCCGCGAAGCGCCATGATTCCACCGCCGGGGCGGCCGATGTTCCCGAGCAGCAACTGCAGGATCGCGGCGGTGCGGATGAACTGCACCCCGGCCGTATGCTGCGTCCACCCGACGGCATACGCAAAAGCCGTCGTTTTCTCGCGCCCGCTATTCTTGGCAAGCAATTCGGCGATCTGCAAGAATTGGGCTTGCGAGGTGCCGCACACGCGCTCGACCATTTCCGGCGTGTAGCGCGCGTAGTGCTTGCGCAGCACGTTGATCACGCAACGCGGGTGCTGCAGCGACGGATCGCGCTTGATGTGCCCGTTCTCGTCCTTCTCGTAACCCCACGACGTCGTGTCGTACGTGCGGCCTTGCGCGTCGTAGCCGGAAAAGAGGCCGTCGAGATCGTCGGTATCCTTAAAACCCTCGTTGACGATGTTCGCGGCGTTGGTGTAGGCGACGACGTATTCTTTGAAATAGCGGTCGTTGCTCAAGACATAGTTGATGATCCCGCCGAGGAACGCGATGTCGGTGCCGCTGCGAATCGGCGCATAGATGTCCGCGGTCGCCGACGTGCGCGTGAAGCGCGGATCGACATGAATGATCGTCGCACCCCGTTCCTTCGCTTGCATGACGAAGCGATACGCGACGGGATGCGCTTCAGCGAAGTTCGATCCCTCGATGAGAATGCAGTCGGCATTGACGAGATCCGGGACCCACACGGTGGCGCCGCCGCGCCCGAACGAGGTGCCCAGACCGGGCACCGTCGAGGAGTGTCATATTCGCGCTTGATTTTCGATCGACACGATGCCCAGCGAGTGAAAGAGTTTGCCGAGCATGTAATTTTCTTCGATGCCGAAGGTTGCGCCGCCGAGTGAGGCGATGCCGAGCGTGTGATTGACGCGCCGCTTTTCGCCGGTGTCCGGATTCGTCCACTCGCGCACGAACGTCGCGTCGCGCGTCTCTTTGAGTTTCTGCGCGATGCGCTCGAGCGCCCAGGCGAGCGGGCGTTCCTCGTACCGGTCGGAGTACGGCGCGCGATATTTGACGGTTGTCCAGCGCTGATCGTTGACGGTGAGGCCGAAGAGCGCGGAGCCTTTCGGACAGAGATGTCCGCCGTTGATCGGGCTCTCGGGATTGCCTTCGACGTCGAGCAGTTTGCCGTCATCGCTAACGTATGCAAGCGTGCTGCAGCCGACCGCGCAGTAACAGCAGAGGCTCGTCACCGCTTTGGCGCCTGAGATGCGGCCTTTGAGGTGCTTGGTTCGAGTCGATTTCACGTTGGGCAGCATACCGACGTGTTCGCTCAAGTCGATCTCGCGAGCGCCGGGCGCAATCTTCGTCAGATCAATCGTCGTTTTCACGTCAATGCCTCACTATCTGCAGAGATGGGACGGGGGCCGTTCGGCCCCCGTCAAGCGTCAACTCGTTCTCGAACTGTAACTACGCGGCAGCCGCTTTTGGTTGCCCCGTGGGCTTTCGAACGAAGAACGGAATGATGGCCGCAATCACGAGCATGATCGCTACCGGAATCAGTGCACCGTGATACGAGCCGGTCACGTCGCGAACTTTTGCGGCGATGAGCGGACCGACGATGCCGCCGACGCCCCATGCTGTGAGGATCATACCGTAATTCTGCCCCATATACTTCGTTCCGAAAAAGTCCGCGTTGAACGACGGCATCACACCGAAGCCGCCGCCGTAGCAGAGCAGAACGATCGCGAAGTAGATGATGACCGCGGTTACGCCGCCCGTGTTGGCCATCAGGAAGAAGATGACGGCTTGCACGAGATACATGACCGTATAGGTCATGCCGCGTCCGAGGCGATCGGAGATCCAACCCCAGAAGAAGCGACCAAGCCCGTTGAAGATCGCGAGCACGCCGTACACTTGCGCGGCCGCCGCGGGCGTTGCACCGGTGAGTTCCGCGTAGATCGGCACGGCATTCGAAATGATCAAAATGCCTGCGGTAACGTTGAGGAAGAGCAGCAGCCACAATCCGTAGAGTTGCGGCATGCCGAGCACTTCGTTCGGTGAGAAGCTAGCGCTGCCGGACGCGGCCGCCGGCGTATTGCTCGCACCTGCCACGCTGTAGCCTTCCGCCGGATTGCGTAAGGCCATCGCGCAGAGGCCGCCCAGAATGATAAAGACGATGCCTGAAAACGTGAAGAGCATCATCAAGCCGTGAAACGCGCCCGCCGGCAATGGAAACTGCGTGGGATCGAAAGCCGTGCCGGCTTTGATCGCCGCTGCTTTTCCGGCAACGAATGCTGCAGCCGGTTTGGCGGCCAACTTGTAGACGTCCAGACGCGATACGATCTGGTTATAGACGAAGGCGCCGAGGCCGAAGCCCATAACCACCATGCCGCTTCCGAGACCGCGGCGGTCCGGAAACCACTTGGTGACCATCGCGACCGGCGTGACGTACGCCATGCCGTTGCCGAAGCCGGCAATAACACCGTAGGTAAGGTAGAGCCACCATTTGCCGAGCCCTTCGGTTCCAAGACCGGCAAGTAAGACGCCGATTCCCCAGAGGACGACGCCGACGATGGTGACGGTACGCGGTCCGACGCGATCTTGCCAGCGGCCGCCGAAGACGGCGCCGAGGCCTAAAAAGAAGATCGCCAGCTCGAATGCGAGCGTGGCGTCTTGGGTTGACATGCCCATAAACGCGACGAACGCGTTGGTGAAGAGGCTCCAGGAGTACACCGTGCCGAGGCACAGCATAACCACGACGCCCGCAAGGGCGATGCCCCAGCGATTACCCGACGGCGCGGGAGTTGAGTTCATTCAAAGTCTCCCTCTGAAAAGTGCAGCAGTAAGTAGGGTGAAGAGCGCTTCTTTGGTCCATTAGACTTAGTACTGCCAC
>DASSZO010000029.1:0-4247 GCA_035702815.1 Candidatus Aquilonibacter sp.
CTTCGACGTACGCTACGATCCCGCAACGGGCGATGACCCGTTCGCGCAGATCGTGCGGATGACGCCGGGAAGCGGGGATATGCGCGTGATACGTCTGGACCAGCCGGTCGCGACCGCCGTGGAGGTGCTAGGCCGCGGGCATCTTCGCATAATGACGCGGGCGCCACTCGCAAGCGGCGAGTACGCGATCGTGCTTTCAGCGGTTCCGAATAGCGTTTGGGACTTCGGGATACGATGACCGCATGATCTTGCGCGCGTTGCGCGAAGCGAAAATAGGTGACCCCGCTCGACCGTCTGTTTCTCGATCGCGCATTTGAACTCGCCGCGCGCGGCGTTGGATCGACCGCTCCGAATCCGGCCGTCGGCTCCGTGATCGCGCGCGACGCGCGGGTACTTGGCGAAGGCTACCATCATCGCGCGGGCGAGGCGCATGCCGAAGTCAACGCCCTGGCGGATGCGGTCGACGCGCGTGGCGCGACGGCATACGTAACATTGGAGCCGTGCAATCACGTCGGCCGCACGCCCGCGTGCTCGCGTGCGCTCATCGACGCCGGCGTGACGCGCGTGGTCGTGGGCACCGTCGATCCGAATCCGAAGACGAATGGCGGCGGCATTGAGGCGTTGCGCGCCGCCGGCATCACGGTCGAACTGGTCGAAGATTCTCGGGCGCGCTCGCTCATCGAACCGTTCGCGTTTGCCGTCACGCACGATCGGCCGTTTGTCGCGCTGAAGATGGCGATGTCGCTCGACGGGCGCATTACGTCGCGCCCGGGCGTTCAGGAATGGGTCACGTCCGATGAAGAGCGGCTCTTCGTCCGCGATCTTCGCATCGGCTACGATGCGGTGATGGTGGGAGCCGGAACGGTGCGGGTCGACGACCCGCAGTTAACGGTTCGTCCGGCTTCACACCGCTTGCGCCCGTATAAGCGCATCATCGCTTGCGAGACCGACACCGTCGATGCGTCGAGCCGCGCGTTCGCCGAACTGCCGGACTATGCGCGGACGATCGTGCTCGCACCGGCCGGTGCACGCGATCGCTTTCACAATCTCGACGGCGTCGCCGACGTGCTCTTCGTCGGCGGACCCGACGATACGGTGCTCGACTTGCGTGCGTCGATGCTCGCGTTACGCGACTTCGGCGTGCAAAGCATTCTGTGCGAAGGCGGCCCGACGCTCGGTGCACGCTTGATCGCCGCCGGTGTCGTCGACCGTCTGTACTGGGCAATCGCGCCGGTGCTGCTCACGACGCCGGAAGCGGTGCCGGTGCTCGCCGGAGCAGACCTTGCAACGCTCGGCCGCCGGGTGGCGTTCGATAAGATCGAGACGGTGGGACCGGACGTAATGTTGACGGGGAAATTCGATGTTTAGCGGATTGATCGGATATCGGGGGCGTATTGCCGGAATCGAGCGAATCGACGGCGGCGGCATGACGCTCTTCGTCGACGCGGACGGCGTCGGCAGCGAAAAGCCGGAGGTCAAGGATTCGATTGCCGTCAACGGCGTCTGCTTGACGGCAACTGAGATTCTCGGTGACCGGATCCGCTTTGACGTCATTCCCGAAACGCTCGAACGCAGCAGCCTCGGTTCGCTCAAAGCCGGTGACTGGGTCAACCTGGAGTATTCACTGCGCATCGGCGACCGCATGGGTGGTCACTTCGTGTACGGACACGTCGACGCGCATGCGCCGGTGATCGCGCGCACGCCGGAAGGCCAGGGCGAACGCATACGGATCGTGCGCCCTGCGCATCTTGCGCCGATGATCGTGGACAAAGCATTCATCGCCGTCGATGGGGTGAGTTTGACGGTTGCGGGAGCCGGCGACGGATGGTTTGAGCTCGCGCTCATTCCCGAGACGCTCGCGCGCACGACCCTCGGCGAACGCCCCGTCGGAACGTTCGTGAATCTCGAAGTCGATCCGATGGCGCGGTATGCGTACAGCGTGGCGGCTAGTCTGTCGAAGGGCGTGGCGAGTGACGCGATTTAAGGACCCGCTGATTGCGGGCGCGCGTACCTTCGAGTCGCGGCTGCCGGTGCAGTGGGCCGATGTCGACATCGCCGGCATCATGTACTTTCCGGCGTATTGGCGTTTCGCGGAGTACGCGGAGATGGAGATGTTTCGCGAACTCGGCTTTTCGTATCGCACCGTCTTCGATGAGTTAGACTTCTGGCTGCCGCGCGTTCGTGCCGAAGCCGAGTATCATGCGCCCGCGCTCATGGGCGATTGGTTGCGCATGCGAACGCATCTCGAAAAAGTGGGCGGGTCGAGCGTGAAATGGAAAACGGTGATCTTCAACGAGCGCACGCAAGAGGCGATTGCGGTCATGTCGCTCACCGTCGCATGCATGGACCGCGAGACGAAGAAGAGCAAGCCGCTCCCGCCCGCGCTGCGAAGCGCTCTACTCGCGGCCGTCACCTCGTCCTCATAGAGGAGAGCCGCAGCCTCGCAACCTCCGTCTTTGCTTATATACGTCCGCCCATCCGTGGCAACGCTTGGCATCAGGTGTAGCCGTGGGGCAGACGGCGTTACGTGGACAAAGCCCCGCGCCCCGTCTAAGGCGGCTTGACAACTGTCAAGTCGGGGTCTAGGGTGAGGCCATGAGCCAGTTTGCCGAGTCTCTCAATGCCGCTATGGAGTCGGCGGGCCTCAGTGCGTCCGAACTCGCACACCGGGCCGGGATCACCGAGTCGGCCGTGTCGCTGCTGCGGTCGGGGCGGCGCGAGCCCTCCTACCGGACGCTTCAGGCACTGAGCAAGGTGCTGCCGGGCTTGGTCTCTTCCGGCGGGCAGTCCGAAAGCGTGGTCGACGCGATCGAAGATGCGATCGACGACATCCGTGCCGGCAAGATGGTCGTTGTATTGGATGACGAGGATCGCGAGAACGAAGGCGACCTCGTGATGGCGGCCTCGATGGTGACGCCCGAAGCGATCAATTTCATGCGCAAAGAGGCGGGCGGACTGATCTGCGTGCCGATGCTCGGCAAACGTCTGGACGAGTTGCAGATCCCGCAGATGGTCAACGATAACACTGCGGTCCACGAGACGGCATTCACCGTGTCGGTTGAGGGACGCGGCGTCACGACGACCGGCATCTCCGCGCAAGATCGTGCGAATACGATCAAACTGTTGATCGATTCGGGGGCGACCTCGACCGATTTCTTGCGTCCCGGCCACACGTTTCCGTTGCGTGCTCGCGAAGGCGGCGTGCTCGTTCGCGCGGGGCAGACCGAAGCATCGGTCGATCTCGCGCGTCTTGCCGGTCTCTATCCGGCGGGCGTCATCTGCGAAATCATGGCGGAAGATGGAACGATGGAGCGCTTGGACGGGTTACGGAAGTATGCCGACCGCCATGGACTTCGGCTCATAACCGTAAAGGATTTGATTGCATACCGTATGCGCACCGAAAAACTGGTAAAAAAAGTCGCGGAATTCAACCTTCCGACCACCACCGGTGATTGGAAGGGTGTCGCTTACGAAACGACGATCGACAACGGAACGCACGTCGCGCTCATCATGGGCGACATCGGCGACGGCAAGGACGTGCTGGTTCGCGTCCACTCCGAGTGTCTCACCGGCGACGCGTTGCATTCTATTCGTTGCGATTGCGCGGCGCAACGCGACGGCGCGATGACGATGATCGCAAAAGAAGGCCGCGGCGTCTTTCTCTACTTACGCCAAGAAGGCCGCGGCATCGGCCTTGCCAACAAGCTGCGCGCCTACGAACTTCAAGATCGCGGAGCCGACACGGTTGAAGCGAATCTGGCTCTCGGCTTACCGGTCGACAAACGCGACTACGGTATCGGCTCGCAGATTCTCGCCGATCTCGGCATCAAAGAGATGCGGCTGATCACGAACAACCCGCGCAAAATCTTCGGACTGGAAGGCTACGGGCTCAAAATCGTCGGCCGCGTTCCGATGCAGACGACGCCGACCGCCCACAACAAGCGGTACATGGCGACCAAACGCGCGAAGCTCGGCCACATGTTCGACGAAACGGTGGCGTGATGAAGCCGAAGAGCGAAGCGAACGGTCATGCGATGCCCGCGCCAAGCTGCGAGGGTAAGCGTTTTGCGATCGTTGCCGCCCGTTTTTATCGTGAGCTGACCGATGCGATGATCGACGGTGCGAAACGGGCGCTCGCGCAGAGCGGCGTCGCTGACGACGACGTGCTGGTCTTTGACGTTCCGGGCTGTTTCGAGCTTCCGCTCGCGTGCAAGAACATCATCGCGCGAGAAAACGTCGACGGCATC
>DASSZO010000143.1:0-10697 GCA_035702815.1 Candidatus Aquilonibacter sp.
GCGAGCAGGTCCATCAACTTTGCGGCACCGTAGAGCGCGTCGAAGACCGGATGCATTTCCGGGAAAATCACTTCGAATTTCGCGCTGCCCGCAAACGCAAGGTCCTTGCCTTCGGCTTCGGCCAATGCCATGACCGAACGCCGGTCGCTACGCGCGCGGATGACCTGCGTGCCGTATTGTTTGGCGATTTCGTCGATCGGTGACGGCGCCATCACCGGTACCGCAACTTTCTTCGCGCCGGAACGCGCCACCATCAGGACGAGCAGCGCGATGAGTTCGTTGTGGTCGATCACGCGCCCGGTATCGTCGACAACGGCGAACGTTTCACCGTCATGGTCGAGCAGAATGCCGAGATCGGCGCGAAGCGTGCAGACGATGTCGCTGAGTTGATCGATGAGGTGATCGCGGTCGCCGGCCCGCCCGCGCACCCGGTTGTCGTCGAAGTACGCGTTGAGCGCGATCGTATCGATGTTCAGGTTGCTCAGAATCCGCGGTAAGACGAGCGCCGTGTTTCCGTACGCATAGTCAACGACCACACGGAATTGACGCTTCTGCAACGCATCCGGATTCAGTGCGCCCAGAAATGCGCTCGTATAGTTCTCCAACGCGCGCGCCGGAAAGTTCAACAACCCGACGTCGTCCATGCTGACTCGCCGGAAATCTTCGCGGAAAAACAGGTTTTCGATTTTGCGTTCGGTGGCTTTGTCGACGTTGATACCGCTGCGATCGAAGAACTCGAAAAGGAGCGAACGATCGTCGTCGGGGTCGACGCGCGTGTGCACGCATCCATCGCCCCCGCTGCGGGTCGCAAAGCGCGACAGCGGAAGCGGAAATGAACGCAGGTCTTCGACGTTTACGCCGACGCTGAGCAATCCTGAGATCACGCAGCGATTCATGATGCGGCTTGACGGGTGCGTGTCGCGGCTGGTCATAACCGTTTCGCCGGGGCGCAAGAACGACCCGAACGCTTGGCCGAGTTTGAGCGCGAACTCCGGCGTGATCTCGAGATTTGCAAGCCCCGTCACACCCTCGCCGCCGAAGAGCGAGCCCGGCCACTTGATGCCGTAGACGAGCGACATCGATACGATTGCGCCGGAACTCACGTTCTTTTCGGGCCAGAGTTTGAGATGCGGACGCACGATGGCCGACGAGCCGATCGTGCAGCGCTCGCCGATGACGGTACCTTCGCCGATCGTCACCCTGTCTTTCACGAGCGTGCGATTGGCGACCGTGCAGTCTTCGAGTTCGGCATCCTCACCGACGTAGACGTCTTCCCATAACACCGAACGCCGGATCACCGCGCCCGCTTCGACGACGACGTCATTGCCGATACATGCGGGCCCTTCGATCGTCACATCGGGACCGATGCGTACGCGATCGCCGAATTGCACAGGCCCTTCGATGACCGCGGTGGGATCGATGTGGCAGTCCATGCCTGTCCACACCTTCGGCGCAATCTCGAACGGCGGTCGCTTGGTGCGCACGGTTCCCGAGATCGCATCGTAATTCGCTTGCTGATACTGCTGCAGATTTCCGACGTCGGCCCAATAATCGCTGATCACGTGACCGCCCAGGCGCTTTCCGTCGCGCAGCATGCGCGGAAAGAGATCCTTCGAGAAGTCGTAGTTCTTGCCGGCTTCCATGTAGTCGAGGATCTCCGGCTCGAGCACGTAGATGCCCGTGTTGATCGTGTCGGAGAAAACCTCACCCCACGACGGTTTCTCCATGAAACGCGTGATCTGCCCGTCGTCGTCGGTAATGACGACGCCGAATTCGAGCGGGTTGGTCACGCGCCACAACGCGATCGTCGCGTCGTTCTTGGCGGCCTTGTGCGCTTCGATCAGGCCGGTGACATCGAGATCCGTCATCGCGTCGCCGGAGATGATGATGAACGTCTCGCCGCGCAAGCGGCTCTCGGCCATCTTGACGGCGCCGGCCGTCCCGAGCGGCGTGTCCTCGACCACATAATGCATGTTCACGCCGTACGCAGAACCATCGCCGAAATAGCTTTCGATCTCGTCGGCGAGGTAATGCAGCGTCGCAACGATGTCGGTGATGCCGTGCCCGCGAAGCAACTCGACGATATGCTGCATCACGGGGCGATTTGCGATCGGCGCCAAGGGCTTCGGACGCCGCGACGTGAGAGGACGCAGGCGCGATCCCTCTCCTCCGGCCATCACCACGGCTCTCATGCAACTGCCTCCCGATTCAGCGGCCGCTCCTCGCGCATCACCTGCGCGATTGCGGTAAACGTGTCGCTTGCTTGAAACGATTCGATTGGTAGCTCGAGCTTGCGCATCCAATTCGGCTCCTCGTCGGTCGTTCCCGGAACGTTGACTTGCTCACGTTCGCCCAGCGCATCTTCGAGTTGAACGAGCGACAACCGCGACGGCGTGCGGGCGAGAAACCGGTACGCGGCCGCGAGCAATACCTTGAGGTCCGGCTCTTCTTCATGCAAGCAGCCGGCGCGCCGCAACGCAGCGAGTAGCGACGCTCGCGATGCGGCGCGCTGGGCGCGTTCGCCTTCTGCGGCCTGCGCGTCGATCCAGCCGAGGCGTTCGCGCACGGCGATATCCGTGTCCGTCCAATAGCCCGCAAGCGTCGGGAGATCGTGCGTGCCGGTACTCGCGACCGCATCGTGCGGATAGTTTTCCGGCGGCGAAAAGCCGTCTTCATCGCGTTCGAAGAACAGCACCCGGCACGAAAAAATCCGTTCGGGAGCAAGGCGTTCCCGAAACCCTTCAGGCACCGTGCCGAGATCCTCGCCGACGATCATGCAGCGATGCACATGCGATTCCAGGGCGACGATGCCGAGCATCGCGTCGAAATCGTACTTGACGTACGCTCCGCCGCCCGACGGATGCTCGCGGGGAATGCAGAACAGCCGCTGTAGCCCCATCACGTGATCGATACGCAGCGCGCCCGCGTGGCGCATATTGGCACGAAGCAGCCGAATGAACGGTTCGTACGCATGGGCAACGAGCGCGCGCGGATGAAGCGGCGGAAGCCCCCAATTTTGTCCCGCCGCGTTGAGCGGGTCGGGCGGCGCGCCGACGCTCAAACCGAGCGCGAACGCGTATGGATCGCACCAGACGTCAACGCTTGCAAGATCAACGCCGACGGCCAGATCGCGGTAGATGCCGACGGCAAGTTCGGATGCATCGGCGGCCGCGCGCGCGAGCTGACGGTCCGCGAGCCACTGCAAGAAGATGTAGAAGTCGACGCGCGCGACGTTCGCTGCAGCAAATTGCGTTACCGCCGGTCCCTCACAGTCGCGAAACTCCGCGGGCCACTGGAGCCAGTTGTATACCTTTGGATCGCGATCGGTGAAGTGCTCCGTGAGCGCTTCGTACATGGCCATCGTTCGCACGCCCGGATCGCGCAGTTCGAGCTCCGCGATTTCACGTTCGAACGAACGCGACGTGAAAATCTGCCGAAGCGCGGCGAGCTTAATGGTTGCGATGCGAGGATAATCGACGAGCTTCGTGGCGCGAAGTGACGACGCCGCCGCGTCCTCGATCGCGACGCCGAATTCATGTGCCACGGCCGCGACGTCGATGTAGAGCGCATTGAGATACCGGCGGCTGAGCGGAGCGTAGGGACTGGCGGCGCTCGGATTGGTCAGATGCAGCTGATGCAGCGGGTTGACGCCCACAAACGATGCGCCTTCGCGCTTACACAACGATACGAGCGAGCGAAGATCCGTAAAGTCGCCCATTCCCCAGTTGTGCTCCGAGCGAACGGCATAGAGCTGAGCCCCGAACCCCCATAGGCGCCGCTCGTCGACCTCAGGTGCGACATACGCGTGTAACGGAGCGACGATCACCCGAGTCGCATCGGTATCGATCTGCACGTCATAGTATCCCGGCGGCGATTCCGGCGCGAGCGTGGTTCGGACGATCTCCGGCCAGCGTTCGCACTCACCCTCGCGCACGACGTAGACCGGTTTGACCGCATGGAGGCCATCGGACACCGTCGCGTCGCGCAAGACGCGCGCGGCGCTCGCATCGTCGTCGACGGCGTAGCCGAGCGCGTTGAGGATCGCGAGCTTCGTCTGCGTCGACACGACCGCGCGTTGCCCGAAGGCGTCAGCGTAATCGGTATCGATCCCAGCGTACGCGAGCAAGTCGTCGATCATCGATCACTCCGCGACGAGCAGCGCGAGAGCACGCGCCTTGAGCGGAAACTCGGCACCCGGCAAGAAGCGCGACTCGACCGGAAGCGGGGTGGGATGGGTCGTATCGACCAAGAGCTTCCAGCCGTGAAACGACGGAATCGACGGCAGCGTAAACGGTGCATCATGTTCGTGCGCGTTCATCAGAATCAAAAACGTTTCGTCGAACTCCGGATAGCCTCGCAAACTGACGAACCGGTCGCCGGTATCGCCGCCGAGCATTGCGCCGAAGACGCGCAGCCCGCCGTCATGCCAGTCGCCGTCGTTCATCTCGTTGCCGCCCGCGTTGACCCAGGTGATGTCCTTGAGCCGCGTTGATTCTGTCTTGATTCCCTTGAAAAACTGCGGCCGGCGAAAGACCGGGTGCGTCTTGCGCAACGTGATGAGCTCGCGCACGAACTCGACGAGTTCGGGATCGAACGTGACGTCGGTCCATGAGATCCAGCCGATCTCGTTATCTTGACAGTACGCGTTGTTGTTCCCAAACTGCGTGTTGCTCAACTCGTCGCCCGCGAGCAGCATCGGAACCCCTTGTGAAAGGAGGAGCGTTGCCAGCAGATTACGCTTTTGCTGCGCGCGCAGGTTCATGACCGCTTCGTCGTGCGTCGGTCCTTCGACCCCGCAATTCCAACTGTAGTTGGCACTGTGGCCGTCGCGATTGCCTTCGAGGTTCGCTTCGTTGTGCTTCTCGTTGTAACTCACGAGATCGTTGAGCGTGAATCCGTCGTGCGCGGACATGAAGTTGATGCTCGAACGCGGCCGCCGCCCGTCGTGATCGAAAATGTCGCTCGACCCCGTCACGCGCGATGCCATCTCCGGAATGATGAAATCGTTGCCTTGCCAGAAGCGGCGCACCGTATCGCGATAGCGATCGTTCCACTCCGACCATCCCGGCGGGAAGTTGCCGAGCTGATAGCCGCCCGGCGAAAGATCCCACGGCTCGGCGATGAGCTTGACGCGCGAGAGCACCGGGTCTTGCTGGACGGCATTGAGGAACGCGCTCGATTGTGCGAAGCTGCCTTCACGGCGGCCGAGCGCCGGCGCGAGATCGAAGCGAAAGCCGTCGACGTGCATTTCGTTGACCCAGTAGCGCAGCGAGTCGGTCACGAGCTGCAGCGTTCGCGGATGCGCGAGGTTGAGCGTGTTTCCGCAGCCGGTATAATCGACGTAGAACCGGCCGTTGTCCAATCGATAGTAGCTCTTATTGTCGATTCCGCGAAACGAGAGCGTCGGTCCGAGATGATTGCCTTCGGCGGTGTGATTGTACACGACGTCGAGGACGACTTCGATCCCGGCTTCGTGCAGCCGTTTGATCATCGTCTTGAACTCACCGAGCGACGTTCCCGAAAGATAGCGCGGATCCGGCGCAAAAAAGCCGATCGAGTTGTAGCCCCAATAGTTTCGCAGGCGGCGCTCGACGAGGTGCCGGTCGTCGACGAACGCGTGAATCGGCATGAGCTCGACGCAGTTGATGCCCAGCCGCACGAGATATTCGACGACGGCCGGCGTGGAAAGACCGGCGAACGTTCCGCGCAGTTCCGGTGAGACGATCGGATGTTTGATCGTGTATCCCCGAACGTGGAGTTCGTAGATGATCAGCTCGTGCCAGCGGGTATAGAGCCGGCGATCGTCGCCCCACGTGAATGCCGTGTCGACGACAACGCACTTCGGCATCGCCGCAGCGTTGTCGCGCCGATCGAACGAAAGGTCGCCGCGCGACGATCCTAGCCTGTAACCAAAATTTGCATCCGTCCAGCGGACGTGTCCGTAGAGTTGCTTTGCGTACGGATCGAGCAGCAACTTGTGATGGTTGAAGCGATGGCCGTTCTCCGGATCGTACGGGCCGTAGACGCGATAGCCGTAAAGCGTTCCACGCTCGATCTCCGGGAGGTATCCGTGCCAGACTTGGTCCGTGTACTCCGGGAGCACGATGCGGCGCAGTTCGCGCGTTCCGCGCGAATCGAAAATGCAGAGCTCGACTTTTTCCGCGTGTTCGGAAAAGAGCGCGAAGTTGACGCCGCTGCCGTCCCACGTCGCACCGAGCGGATACGGCCGCCCGGGAAGCACCTCAGCACGCCCGAGCGTTCTCATGCAAACACCGGGCGGAAGTAGACGCACGCCAGCGGCGGAAGCGTCACCACAATCGAACGATCGCGGCCGTGCGAGGCGACCGGCTCGACTTCCACCCGTCCGAGATTGCCCGCGTTGCTGCCGCCGTAGCATGCCGCATCGCTGTTGAGAATCTCTTCATACGCGGCGCCGTCCGGCACACCGACCCGATACCCGTAGCGAACGACGGGCGTGAAATTACAGAGCACGACGATCGATTCGCCGGAGCGGCGACCCTTTCGGCAAAACGCGATGATCGAGTTTTCCGCGTCGTGGTAATCGATCCACTCGAATCCCGCGGGTTCCGCGTCGAGTTCATGGAGCGGCGGCGACTGCACGTAGAGATGGTTGAGGTCCCGAACCAAGCGTTGGACGCCGCCGTGAAGCGGACTATGCACACAGTCCCAATCCAGGCTGCGGTCGTGATTCCACTCATCCCACTGCGCAAACTCATCGCCCATGAAGAGCAACTTTTTGCCCGGATGCGCATACATGTATGCGTAGAGCAGCCGCACGTTGGCGAACTTTTGCCAATCGTCGCCCGGCATCTTCGAGAGAATCGAGCCCTTCCCGTGGACGACCTCATCGTGCGAGAGCGGTAACACGAAGTTTTCGTCCCAGGCATAGACGAGCGAAAAGGTCAGTTCGTCCATATGATACTTGCGATGCACCGGCTCGTGCTCCATGAACTGCAGCGTGTCGTGCATCCAGCCCATATTCCATTTATAGCCGAAACCCAGGCCGCCGACGTAGGTGGGCGCGGACACTTTCGGCCACGCCGTCGATTCTTCGGCGATGGTTGCAATGCCGGGAATCTCGCGATAGACCGTCTCATTCATCCGCTTGAGAAAGTCGATCGCCTCAAGGTTTTCGCGGCCCCCGAACGCATTAGGAACCCATTCGCCGTCTTTACGGCTGTAGTCGAGATACAGCATCGACGCAACCGCATCGACGCGCAGGCCGTCGATCTCGTACTCCTTGAGCCAAAAGAGCGCATTTGAGATCAGATAGTCGGCGACTTCGTGACGTCCTACGTTGAAAATGTACGTATCCCAATCGGGGTGCCAACCTTGGCGCGGATCGGCGTGCTCGTACAAGTGCGTTCCATCAAAGAGCGCCAGCCCGTGTTCGTCGTTGGGGAAGTGACCGGCGACCCAATCGAGGATGACGCCGATACCCTCGCGATGCGCGCGCTCGACGAATCGCGCAAAGGCATCCGGCGTGCCGAAACGCGAGGTCGGCGCAAAGAGTCCGATCGGCTGATAGCCCCACGATCCGTCGAACGGATGCTCCGAAATCGGCAGAAACTCGATGTGCGTGAAACCCATCCATTTCACGTACGGGATCAACTGGTCCGCCAATTCGTCGTACGTGAGAAACCGGTTCCCCTCTTCGGGTACTCGCCGCCACGAGCCGGCATGCACTTCGTAAATTGCAATCGGCGCTTCTCGCCGCTGCACGTCGGCGCGCCGCTGGATCCATGCATCGTTGCGGCGGTTTGGGCATTGCGCGATAACCGACGCGGTGCTCGGGCGCAACTCGCTCTCGAACCCAAATGGATCGGCCTTGAGCGGTAACCACCGGCCGTCGCGCGCGCGAATCGCAAATTTATATCGCTGGCCAATCTGCGCTTGCGAAACGAACGCCCGCCACACGCCGCGTTCATGTTCGACGTGCATGGGGTTCGCGTCGCGATTCCAGCCGTTGAAATCGCCGACAACCGCCGCACCGCTCGCGCTCGGTGCCCACACGGCGAATTCCACGCCGTCGACGCCTTCGCGTGAACGGCGATGCGCACCAAGATCATCGTAGAGCATCGGGCGTTATGCCAACTCTCGATACAACGACTGCGTGCGCTCGCGCAGGTGCGCGAGGTTGCCGTCGTTTTCGATCACGTAATCCGCCATCGCACGCGCCACATCAGGATCGATCTGCGCGGCCATTCGCGCGCGCACCTGCGTCTCGTCCGCACGATCGCGTTGGACGACGCGCGCGATGCGATCTCTTAATGGAGCGATAATCAAGACCGACTTGTCCACCAGCGCTCCATACCCGGTTTCGAAGAGCAGCGGAACGACGTGGACGATCAACTGATCCGGCGCAGCATGCTTTTCGCGTTCCTGTGCGAGGCGGCGCACGTGCGGATGGATGATCGAATTGAGCTTTTCGCGCGCAGAAGCGTCTTTGAAGACGATCTCGGCAAGCGCGTTGCGATCGAGCTGCCCGTCGCGCACGACATGCGGCCACTCGCGCGCGATCTCCATCAACCCGTCGGAGTGTGGAGCAACCGCTTCACGAGCGAGGACGTCGGTATCGATGATGTAGGCGCCGAGTTCCTCGAAGATGCGAGCAACCTCGCTCTTGCCGGACCCGATGCCGCCCGTCAGCCCTACGCGCATGGGAGGGCCGTCATTCGCCGGGGACGCGCGGGCTCCTTATCACGGTGCCCATGGCAAACGCTCGTCAGCGCATCCGTCGCGAGGGACTCGCCGACGGCACGGGCGTGGGCGTCGGCGGTTCGCCGTTAAATTCAGCGCGAAACAGATACTCGCCGGTAACCGGTTCGCAGTTGACAAGCTTCGGTGCGTATCGCGAAGCGCGAGCGGCGAGCAACGCAGCCCGGTCGAGCCGCATGATCCCCGTGGATTTATAGATGAGGACGTTGCGGACGTTTCCGTCCGGCCCGATGGTGACCGACACGAGCGCAGCGGCGACCGGGAAGTCGTGCGGCGACGCAACATACGTCTCCGGATCTACTGCTAACGTCGCGCTCGCTTCCATCACCGGATGAGCGCATGACGTAGCGACGGCTAGCGATGCCGGCGTGAACGCGCAGGCGGTAAACACAACCGAGCACAGCATGCGGCCGTATAAGGGAAGATGGGCGCCGACTCCTCCGCGCCGTTTCATCTGCTTGCGCACACGCAGGCTCTTCATCAGGGAACGCTGCGAAAACGCACCGAATCGCTCGGCCATGAAGCGGGCGTATGTACTGATTACATTGGCGGGCGCTTTGCTCGCATCGGCATGCAGCGGCGCGGCAAGCAGCGGATCGATGCCCGCTCCGGGATCGACTCCCGATCCGGTGACGACCTATGCGCTCGGCGAGGGGAACGGGCCGACGGGCGTCGCGGTCGCGAGCGACGGCAACGTTTGGTATAGCGCGTTCGACGGCGACGCGCTGGGCGAGATCAGCGGAGGCGTCATAACGACGTTTGCGCTTCCAAGCCAAGGCGCGATGCCGTCTGCGGTGGTTTTCGGTTCCGACGGGGCGTTGTGGTTCACGGAATACCGCGGCGGAAGTATCGGACGCCGCACGCCGGACGGAACCATACGCGAATATCCGCTGCCGCAGCCGTCGAGTCAGCCGCTCGCGATCGCGGCTGGTAATGACGGCGCACTGTGGTTTAGCGAACAAAACGCGGAAGCAATCGGCCGAATTGCCACGGACGGAAGCGTTCTGTCCTATGCATTAGCGGCAAACAGCAATCCGAATGCGATCGCCGCGGGACCCGATGGGGCGCTGTGGTTTTGTGAAGTCGGTTCCGGAAAAATCGGACGCATTACGACGTCCGGCAGCATCACCGAATATACGATACCAACCAACAACAGCCAGCCGAGCGGCATCGCGAGCGGTCCGGATAACGCGATGTGGTTTACGGAACGCGCAACGAATATGCTCGGCCGCATCGACATGAAGGGAACGATCTCGCAGTTTACGCTCCCAAATGGTATGACCGCACCCGAATCGGTGGCGGCGGCAGACGGCGAGCTGTGGTTCCTTTACAGCGGCGGCATCGCTGAGGCCACGACAAGCGGAGCGGTCGTTGCGCATCCAATCGCGGGCGTCGATACCAATTCCATCAACGCAATCGCCGCCGCGCCTGATGGATCGCTGTGGTTTACGGAGCGTTCGCTCAACGCAATCGTACACTACGTGCCGTAGTCCCTCGACAAGCTCGGGATGACAAAGAAAAACGGGCGCGGATTTCTCCGCGCCCGTTTTCTAACGATCCTTCGTGGTTCGACAAGCTCACCATGACAGCGGCGTGCCGCTGACGTTGGTTACGCTTGAACGGCGTCTCCGATGGTGCCGAGGCCTTCTTCGTCCGGAAGAAGCGCTTCGATCTCCGACGGATCGACGTCGGCAACGTGCTGAATCGATGCCGTGATGCGACGCGTCGCGTGGTTGATCGTGAGCAGCGTTACTTCGACTTCTTGGCCCGGGTTGAACTGGGCGCTCGGATCGAACTCGCCCTTCGGCACCATCGCAAGGATGCCCGGAACGATCTCGACGAGGAGATAGTTCGGCGTCACCTTGACGACTTGCGCCGTGAGTTTGTTCGTTTCGTACAACTTGTCGGCATGCTCGTCCCACGGATCGGGGAGCGCATGCTTGAGCGACAGGCTGACT
>DASSZO010000162.1:0-13567 GCA_035702815.1 Candidatus Aquilonibacter sp.
CGGCTCAAACAGATGCTCGAAAACCACCCCGAGTGGTGCATCTCGCGTCAACGGACGTGGGGAACGCCGATTCCGGCCGTGATCTGCACCGCTTGCAACGAGTCGATTCTCGATCCTACGATCGCTCGCAATGCGGCGAAACGCTTCGCGCAAACGGGCGCAAGCGAGTGGTGGAGCGATCCGGTCGAAACCTACTTGCCCGACGGCTTCCGCTGTCCGAACTGTTCGGGCACGACGTTCGAAAAAGAGAAGAATATCGTCGACATCTGGTTTGAGTCGGGCGTCACGCATCTCGCGGTACTCGGGAACGAAACGTGGCCGAGCGACCTCGTGCTCGAAGGCGGCGATCAATACCGCGGCTGGTTCCGGAGTTCCATCGTGACGTCGGTCGCGATCAAGAACGCCGCGCCGTACAAGCACGTCGTCAAGAACGGCTGGGTCAACGACGAACAAGGCCGCCCGATGTCCAAGTCCAAGGGCACCGGTATCGACGCGAAGGACGCGATGGAGAAGTGGGGCGCGGACGTGCTTCGCTTATGGGCCGCGTCCGTCGAGTTCGTGGACGACGTGCGTTTTGGACCGAACGTCGTCGAGCAAGTCGGACGCGTGTACCGCAACATCCGCAATCGCATCCGCTACATGCTCTCGAATCTGTTCGATCTGGATGCGGGTGCGGTCGTCCCGCGCGAGAAGATGCAGCCGCTGGACGCGATCGCCTGTAACGTCATCGATGCGTTCGTGGCCGACGTCACGCACCTGTATCACGAGTTCGGCATTCACGACGCGTATCTGCGCATCATCGAATTCGAGAGCGCGATGTCGAGCTTCTATTTCGATGCGCTCAAAGATCCGCTCTATTCGCTCGGCGAGAACAGCGCTCGCCGCCGCAGCGCCCAATCGGCGCTGCTCTACGCGCTGCGCCGGTTCTTGACCGCGGTCGCACCGATTCTCTCGTTTACCGCCGAGGAAGCGTGGCAAGAAATTCCCGCGGCGCTGCGTGGCGAGGAGCAGAGCGTCTTCGATTCGTCGTTCGGCGCGCAGCACGTCAATCGTCAAGCACTCGCGCACGACCTCGAGACGTGGGAACTGCTGCGTACGCTGCGCGCGCGCGTCGCTTCCGGAATCGAGGCGAACGGCCAAACGATTCGCGACTACGAGACCGCGGCAACGGTCATCGTGCCGGCCCGTTTCGTGCCGGCGCTCGAACGGCTCGGTGACAACCTCCGCGAGGCGCTCGTCGTTTCCCAACTGATTGCTATCGAACCCGCGGAGGGCGACAGCGCCGACGTGCGGCTCGAAGCCGCGCACGGCGACAAGTGCCGGCGCTGCTGGAAGTTCCGCGAGCTCGGTACCGATCCGCAGCATCCCGCGATCTGTGCGGAATGCGCCGAGGTTCTTCTCAGCTGATTCCCGTCAAAGGCGCGCCGGGTCGAGTACGCTCGACTCGTGCCCGCCACGATCTATAGCGTCACGCTCAATCCGGCGCTCGACGAGTCGCTCTCGATCGACTCCTTGACGCTCGGTGGAACCAACCGGTGCGCGTTCAACGGGCTCGACCCCGGTGGTAAAGGCGTCAACGCGAGCCGCGTGATCCACCGGTTAGGACGTCCCACCCTTGCACTCGGCTTCGCGGGCGGCGTTTCCGGCGCGTTTCTGACAAGCGCGCTCGAGCAAGAGGGCGTTCCGCACGCGTTCGATCTCGTCGACGGCTTCACGCGCGTCAACGTGATGCTCTACGAGCGTTCGTCGACGAATCGCACGCGTATCTATCTTCCGGGGCCGACGGTCACCGCTGCCGATATCGGGCGGCTCAAGTCGCGTCTTGCCATGGTCGCGTCCGGCGAACTCGTCATATTCGGCGGGAGCCTGCCGCCCGGTTCGAACGATCGCACCTACGCCGAGCTCATGACCTGGCTGCGCGACCGCAGTGCGCGTTGCATCGTCGATACGTCGGGTGACGCGCTCGCGCATGCCTTGCGCGCGGAGCCGCTGCTCGTGAAGCCCAACGTCGAAGAAGCCGAAGAGTTGCTGGGCCGCCGTTTATCCGGCGAAAAGGAGGTCATTGAGGCGGTACTCGAGTTGCGCGCGCGCGGAGCGGAGTATGCCGTGATCTCGCGCGGCGAGGCGGGTGCGATCGGAGCGGGACCCGACGGCGTGTACAACGTCTTTCCGTCGTCGCTGCACGTGACGAGCGCCGTCGGCGCCGGCGACTCGATGACCGGCGGCATGGCGATTGCATTGAACGAAGGGATGGATCTTGCGCAAGCGCTGCGCTGGGGTTCCGCCTGCGGTGTCGCAACGACGATGACGAGTGGCACAAAGTTATGCGACGCGCAGCAGGTCTATCGCTTACTCGACGGGGTGCGCCTGGAACAACTGGTGTCATCCTGAGCGGAGCGCAGCGCAGTCGAAGGATCGAACGAGATTGCGTGAGTCAAACGAACTATGCCATATACGCGGTCCTTCGACTCCGGCGCTCGGCGCCTCCGCTCAGGATGACACGATCAGAAGAAGCGGTCGCGAAATGCTGCCCATGCGCCCAGTTCAATCGCTTCGCGAGCCTCACGCATGAGGTCGTTGAGCACGTAGACATTGTGATACGAGAGCAGTCTTGGCCCGAGCATCTCCTTTGCCCGGAACAGATGGTTCAAGTACGCGCGCGTGTACGTCGTGCAGACGTAGCAGTCGCACTGTGCGTCGACCGGGGTGAAGTCGCGCGTGTACTGCGCGTTGAGGATGTTGTATTCGCCGTCGCGCGTCATCGCGCGGCCGTTGCGTCCGCAGCGCGTGGGATAGACGCAGTCGAACATGTCGATGCCGCAGTCGACCGCCATGATGATGTCTTTGACGGTACCAACTCCCATCAAGTAGCGAGGCTTCTCTACGGGAAGCAACGCCGCGGCATGCCGCGCCGTGACGTACATCTCCTCGCGCGTCTCACCGACGGAAAGCCCGCCCATGGCGTACCCGGGGAAGTCGAGCTCGACGATCTCGCGCGCGCTGCGTTCGCGCAAAGCGAGATCGAGGCCGCCCTGCATGATTGCAAAGACCTGCGTACGGTCGCTCGTCCACGCCGCCCGCGAACGGCGCGCCCACGCGGTCGTCATGCGCACCGATTCCGCAATCTCGTCCGTCGTCGCCGGCAGCTTCACGCAGACGTCGAGCACCATTGCGATGTCCACGCCCAGCGCTTCTTCGAACGCGATGACGGTTTCGGGCGTAAAGCGATGTTTGCTGCCGTCGATATGCGACTGAAAGGTGACGCCGTCGTCATCGAGCTTGCGACGCTCTTGCAGGCTGAAGACCTGAAAACCGCCGGAATCGGTGAGAATCGGTCCGTTCCATCCCATGAAACGATGAATGCCGCCCGCTTCGACGAGCAGATCGCGCCCGGGCCGCAGCCAGAGATGATACGTGTTCGCGAGGATGATTTGGCTGTGCGCGCTACGCACTTCTTCGGGGGTGAGGCCCTTGACCGTTGCGGCTGTTCCGACCGGCATGAACGTCGGCGTCTGAACGATCCCATGCGCGAGCGTCATCGTTCCCCGCCGCGCGCTGCCGTCACTTTTGTTGAGTTTAAACATCCTTCGACGAGCTCAGGATGACACGTGCCTCAACATACTCCGGTGGGGGTGGGGCCTCGAAGGACATCGGTTCGTGCGTGCGCGGATGTTCGAACGAGAGCTTCCACGCGTGCAAGGCTTGCCCGGGAAGTCCGAAGCGAGGCTCTTCGCGGCCGTAGACCGGATCGTTGACGATCGGATGGCCCATCGCCGCCAAATGCACGCGAATCTGATGCGTGCGGCCGGTCTCCAGGGCAAAGACGAGTTCGGCACTTTTCGGGAACGCTTCGCGCAGCGCGTAATGCGTCACCGCCGGTTTGCCGTCGCGAACGATCGCGTATTTGAGGCGGTTATGCGGATCGCGTCCGATCGGTCCGTCGATGCGTCCTTCGCGGTGCTGCGGCACGCCGTGCACGAGTCCGAGGTATTCGCGGTTGATCTGCCGCGCTTTCATCGCGATGCCGAGCGCCGAAAGTGCGCTCTCGGTCTTTGCGACGACGAGCAGTCCCGAGGTGTCCCGATCCAGTCGATGCACGAGTCCGGGCCGCAGCGGGTCGCCGGGCAGTTTTCCAATGTGCGCGAGCAGCGCGTTGACGAGCGTGCCGCTCGTCGCGCCGTGCGCCGGGTGCGTCACCATCCCGGCGGGTTTGTCGACGACGAGCAATTCGTCGTCTTCGTAGACGATCGGAACGTCGATCTCTTCCGGAGTCGCGACGAGCGGCTCGCGTTCTCCCACTTCGAATTCGAGCGTATCGCCTTCCTCGAGCGGATGACTGGCCTTCACCGCCGTTCCGTTGACGCGCACGTCGCCGCGTTTGACCGCTTCGGCGACGAGCGAACGCGGCGCACCGGTGAGGCGCGCGACGATCACGTCGGTGCGAGTGCCCGCCTCTTCAGGCGTTACGGCGTGAACGGCCAAGACTCGAGAGCAGCAGAAGAATCACGCCGCTCGTGATGCACGAATCGCCGACGTTGAAAATGTTCGGCCAAATCCGGTAGAAATCGATGAAGTCGACGACGTATCCGAGGTGCACGCGATCGACGATGTTGCCGATCGCGCCGCCGACGATCAACCCGAACGCGACGCAGACCAGCCGCGAGTGTTTGGCCTGATCCCGAAAGCTCCACCAAAAGATGAAGAGCACGACCACCGCCATGACGATGAGCAAGAGGCCGTTGTTTCCGAACAGCCCGAACGCGCCGTGCGTGTTACGCTCGTACGTCCACTTGAGCAGGTGCGGAATGACCATGATGCTGTCGGGATACATCATGTGCGACGTCACGAAATACTTCGTTACCTGATCGGCAACGAACGCGAAGATCGCGGCGAGCGCAATCAGGAGACTAGCGTTAAAGGTTTGGTGTCGGGACAAATTGATAGAACCATCCTGCGACGGTGAGAAACGCGTTGTTGACGAGCACGAGGCCCACCGCGACCAAGAAGAGTCCCGCCGCAAACTCGATGATCGGCAAGAAGCGCTTGATGCGGTTGAGGACCGGCAGCACCGCCCCGATCGCGAGGGCGGTCAGGAAGAACGGCACGGCCAAGCCCAAGGAATAGACGAGGAGCAGAAGCGCCGCCTCGGCGTTGTGCTGCTGCGACGCAATTGCCAGAATTCCCGCCAGGATCGGCCCGATACAAGGCGACCACCCGGCAGCAAAGGCGATCCCGACCAAGCCCGAGGTCCAGTAGGTGCGCCGTTCGTGCTGAAGGTGGACGCGAGCGTCCATCATGAGGAACGGGATCCGCAGCATGCCCATCATCTGTAAGCCGAGGATGACGACGATGCAGCCGCCGACCTGCGCGATGAGCACCCGGTTGGCATTCAGAACGCCGCCGATGGCGCTGGCCGAGACGCCGAGCGCAACGAAAACGACCGTAAAACCCGCGATGAACGCGAGTGCGTGCGATACGGCCACGCCGCGCAGGTGAGCGCGGCTTTCCTGCGCCTGAAGGTCCTCGAGGCTGCTTCCGGTGAGCAACGAGAGATACGCCGGAACCAGCGGGAGGACGCACGGAGACACGAAGGAAACGAGCCCGGCTAGAAACGCTATACCGGCGGTAACATGCGTCGTCGTATTCATCTGTTCACGATATTCCCCACCGCTTAAAGAAATTCTGGATGCAGCACTGGTTTAACTATCCGACAAATGTCGACCCCGTCGCGATTCACCTTGGCCGGTGGGGCATCCATTGGTACGGAATCGCGTATCTCTGCGGATTCGTTGCGGTCTACCTGTGGATGAGCCGCCCGGAAGGGCGCCGCCGTCTCGGGCTCACCCGCGATCAGATTCAAGATTTTCTTTTCTACGCGCTCGTCGGCGTGCTGGTCGGGGGACGCACGTTCTTCGTCATCAACGACATCATCTCGAAGCACGATTTTTCGACCTATGCGAGCAATCCGATCAATATCATCGCCGTGTGGAACGGCGGCATGGCGTTTCATGGCGGAATGGTCGGCGTACTCGTTGCCATCTGGCTTTTCGTTCGCAAGCACCCCGGCCTCAAATACACCGTCCTCGGTGACGAAGTCGTCGTGCTGCTTCCCGTCGGCATTACGCTCACGCGCATCGTCAACTTCATCAACGACGAGTTGTGGGGCGACGTGTGCCGGCCGGATCGGCCCTGGTGCATGATTCCGAATCGTCCCGGTGACGCCGAGACGTGGGGAACTGCCTATCGTCATCCGGCGCAACTGTACGAAGCGGTGCTGGATATCCTAACGCTGCCGATTTTGCTGTTCATCTACCGGCGCCGGCCGCCCGACGGGGTCGTGGGTTGGGCGTGGTTTACGATGTACGGCATCACGCGGACCGTTGCGGAAATTTGGCGCCACGCCGACTTTACGTGGCACGGCATCACCGGCGGGCAGCTCTACGCGCTGCCGATGATCCCGATCGGCGTCATTGCCATCGTCTACTGCACGCGCCGCGGCCGGCGTACGGACGTCACGGAACCGGCGACGAGCGCGGCATGAGCGCGTCGATCGCCGAGCGTCTGTCGGCGTTGCGACGAGCGATCGACGAAGAGCTTCGCGCATGCGGGCGGCCCGACGGCAGCGTTCGCATTCTGGGCGTGAGCAAAAAGCAGCCGGCCGAGGCGATCGCCGAGGCGGCGCGCGCCGGGCTCCATGCGATCGGCGAGAACTACGTCCAGGAAGCCAAGCAAAAGTTCGCGCGCGTCGAGGATCGTCTCGAAAAGCACTTCATCGGGCATCTGCAGACCAACAAGGCCAAAGCGCTCGTCGAGCTCTTCGACGTCGTTCAAACCGTCGACCGGCTCGACGCGGTCTCGTCGCTTTCGGCCGCCGCGCAGAAGGCGGAGAAGGTGCTGCGCGTGCTCATCCAGCTCAATATTTCGCCCGCCGACCGCTTTGGGGCGCCTCCCGCCGACGCGCCGCGTCTGGCCGAGGCGATTGCGGCCGCTCCCTCGCTGCGGCTCGATGGGATCATGGCGATCGGGCCGATCACCGAGGATCGGGCCGAAATCTCGCACGCGTTTGAGACGGCTGCAAAGACGTTTGCGTTGGTAGGTGGAAGTACGCTTTCAATCGGCATGTCGGGAGATTGGCGCGAAGCGGTTCGGGCCGGCTCCACGATGGTGCGCATTGGTACGGCGCTCTTTGGCGAGCGGGTGTACGGGTAAAACGCGGAGGCGCTTGACCGCATGAGCATGTTTAGCAAAATCGGATCGTTCTTCTCGATTCGCGATGAAGAAGACGAACTCTACGACGACGAGCCCGTCGCAACGGGGCGCGTCGTTCCGTTGAGCAACGCCGGACGCCGTCCGGGGACCGAGGTGAGCGTCTACTCGCCGCGCGGATTCCAGGACGTCGTCGAGATCGCCGACGCCTTACGAAACCGTCAGGTCGTCATCGTCAACCTGCAGAACGCGGATCGCACGCTGCTGCAGCGGGTCGTCGATTTCACCTCGGGCGTGGCATACACGATCGACGGCAAGATACAGAAGCTCGCCGAAGCGATCTATCTGATCGTGCCTGCCGGCGTCGTGGTCAACGCGGCCGGATTGCGCGATACGATGATGGGGAATGACGGCACTTTAGATTTCATGTCCGCGCGGGGCTAATTCGTGCAAAAAATCACGCCAATCGATATTCAACACAAGAGCTTCAAGAAGGCGCTTCAAGGATACGAGCGCGCGGAAGTCGATCAGTTTCTCGACGAAATCATCGAAACGCTCGAGGACGAAGCGACGCATCGCGCGGCGCTGCAAGCCGAAATTGCGGATCTGCGCGAACGCATCAGCCACTTCAAAGCGATGGAAGAATCGCTGCAGAATACGCTGCTGCTCGCGCAACGCACCGCCGACGAAGTCAAGGCGTCCGCGCACAAAGAAGCCGACCTTATCAAGGAGCAGGCGCGGCTTGCTTCCGAGCGTGAGATCGCGTCGTATAACGACGCGATCGTCGACGTGCGCCGCGAACATCAGCGCGCAATCGAGGCGGCCGAAAAGGCCAAGAGCGAACTTCGTAGCTTGCTCATGACGCATCTCGCCCTGCTCGAGAGCGCACATTCGGCACCGGTTGCCGAACACAATTCCCAGCCGGTCGCCGCGCCTGCGCCGTCCGAGCCGGGTACCGATACCGCGCGCATCATCGTCCAATAACCATGGCGCAACGGATTGCCGTTCTTCCCGGCGACGGCGTCGGGCCTGAAGTCACGCGTGCCGCCGTGCGCGTTCTGCACGCGGTACGCCCCGATCTTGAATGTACCGAAAGCATCGTCGGCGGCGCCGCGCTCGAGCGCGGGTTGCCCGCGCTTCCCGACGAGGCCCGCGCGCTCGTCGATGCAAGCGCCGCGATTCTCTTCGGCAGCGTCGGCCTGCCGCAATACGATAGCAAGCCGCTTGCGGAGCGCCCCGAGTACGCGCTGTTCCTTTTGCGCCGCGACTACGAGCTTTATGCCAACATTCGCCCGGTGCGCGTCTTCCCCGGGCTCGAGGATGCGTCGTCGCTCAAACCGGAACTCGTTCGCGGACTCGATCTCGTCGTCGTGCGCGAACTCACCGGCGGCATCTACTTCGGCAAACCCAAAGAACAGCGCGTGGAAGACGGCGTCGAAATGGCGATCGACACGATGATCTATCGTGCGCCCGAAGTCGAACGCATCGCGCGAACCGCGTTCGAACTCGCGCGCGGACGGCGCAAGCGCCTCACCTCGGTCGACAAGCAAAACATCCTGGAAACGTCGCGGCTATGGCGCCGGGTCGTCACGAAGCTTGCACCCGAATATCCGGACGTGACGCTCGATCACTTGCTCGTCGATAACGCCTCGATGCAGCTGGTCAAACGTCCAGGCGACTTCGACGTGATCGTGACCGAGAATATGTTCGGCGATATTCTCTCGGATGAAGCCGCGATTCTGACCGGATCGATCGGCACGCTGCCGAGCGCAAGTCTCGGAACGCGCGGCACCCCCGGCAATCAATTCGGTCTGTACGAACCAATCGCGGGAACCGCGCCGGATATCGCCGGGAAAGGCATCGCCAATCCGACCGCGGCGATTCTCTCGGCCGCGATGCTGCTGCGGTACAGTCTCGCCGACGACAGCAACGCCGCGCGTATCGAACGCGCCGTCGAATCCGCGTACGCCGCCGGCGCCCGCACCGCCGAAATCGCCGGCACCACTCCCGCGCTATCAACCGACGCCTTCACAAACGCCGTCCTCACGCACCTGTAAAGCTACGCCCCCCCTCGACAAGCTCGGGATGACAAAGAAAGTGGGGTTAGCGGGTGAAGACGAGGGTTACGCGGGTTCGTTCGTGGGTTGAGGAGATTTCTAGGCGCTGCGAGCACGAGCGCATGATCGGGATGCCGCGGCCGCGTTCGTCGCGCGGGGTGAACATGCGCCAGTGGCCCATGCTGTCGACGTGCACGATCATCTCGCGGACATTGACTTCGAGTTCGATGCTGAAGGTGGCGTTCGGGCCGCCGCCGTGTTCGATCGCGTTGGCGACCGCTTCACCGATCGCGCTGAGCACTTCGTACTGACGGTCGCCGAAGAACGCGTTGCGTTCGCAGTAGTGCCGAAGCGCCTCGCGCGCAAATCCGGCGCAGACCGGAAGCGAACTGAACTCGAGCCGCTCGTGACTGACGTTGGGCGTTTCCGCGTGATGGAGCGCGAGCGTGGCGGAGTCGTCCGTGTTGATCGTTTCGGAGAAGATCTCGGCGTGCAGCGCGTCGGCCGTGGGCGTTCCCGCAATCGCGATGCGCTCGAGCGCCGCCAGCAGCGCGCGTTCGCCGGCCAGTACGTCGCGGTCGTATTCGAGCAATCCGTCGGTATAAAGAAAACAGCTCGTCCCCGCCGAGAGCGTGACGGTGTAGTCGTCCGACGCAGGCTGGGCGCCGAGTCCCAACAGCAAGCCGCCCGCGGGTAAGAACGCGGCGCGTTTGCTTGCGCTCAGCAAGACCGGCGGCGGATGCCCGGCCGACGAGTAGCGCAGGATGCCGGTCTTCGTATCGTAGATGCCGACCACGGCGGTCGCCATGCCGATGCCTTCGCTGCTGACGATGCCGTCGACGTAATTGAGCAGCGCCTTCGGCGAGTCGGTCGTCGCGGCGGCGGCGCGAAGCGCGCGCCGGATTTCGCTCATGGCGACGGCAGCTTCGAGGCCGTGGCCCGTCACGTCGCCGACCGAGACGCCGATCTTGCCGTCGCCGAGGTCGAACGCATCGTACCAGTCTCCGCCGACGTCGGCCTCGTCGCTCGCGGGGCGGTAGGCCGCATCGAAGCGATGACCCTCGGCTTCGACCAGGCGGGCGGGGAGCATCGCCTTCTGAAGGCGCTTGGAGACCATGTAGTGGTGCTCGAGCTCCTCGGCTTGATCGAGCGCGGTCGCGAGGATGGTCGCGACCAGCGGAATGGCCGACTTGCCGATTTCGACCAGCACGTCGGCCGACTCGACGCCGACGACAAACATGCCGATCTGCCGCCCGCGGATGAAGAGCGGTTCTTCGACGAGGACCGACCGGTCGAGCGCGTCCACGCACAGCGCGTCGTACGAAAGGAGACGCAGGTCCTCATACATGTCGGGATGGCGGGTCGAAAAGGCGGCCGGCGCGCTACCCGCGCTGCGCAGATAGATCGCGCAGAACGCGGCAAACGCGTCGACGGTCAATGCCGAGGCTTCGGCGGCGATCCGTAACGCGTGGCCGGAACCGACGGGTGCGGACGAGCCGCCGAGTCGTGAGAGACCGGCGTACAACTGCTCTGAAAGGTCGGAAATCAAGCGATCCTCGTGGGGTCTATTCCTTACCGTGAGTATGCCCGCCCTCGGGCACCCGTCAAACCACAAGCTTTATGCCCCTCGCCTGTTTGGACGGAACGTCCCAGTGGGTAGAACTAATATTACTGGACCGGGGCGCAATTCGTTGTGTCTCGGCTACGTTATCATGCGACGACGCCAAGGAGGCACCGTCAAAACGATGTCATCGACCGTAACCGTTCCAGGCAATAACAGCAACAACTCACCCGACGGTGACCCAGGCCGCTTACAACAAGCGGCCCTCTTGGCTGCTCTGCGAGCGTTCCGCGAAGGGCGCTTCGACGTCCGTCTGCCGGACACGCTTACCGGCGTGGACGGCGAGATCGCGCAAGCGTTCAACGATTGCGTCGATCGAAACACGCGCATGAACGCCGAGCTCGAACGCATCAGCATGGTTGTCGGACGCGAAGGGTTGATTAACAAGCGCGCGACCTACGACGGAGCGAAGGGCGCATGGCGTAGCGGGATCGACTCGGTCAATCAGCTGATCGACGATCTCGTCTTTCCGATGTCGGAAGCGGGACGCGTGCTCGGCGCGGTTGCAAACGGTGACTTGACGCAACGGATGCCGCTCGAAACCGAGAACCATCCGCTCAAGGGCGAGTTCTTGCGCAGTTCGCGGACCATCAACACGATGGTCGATCGACTCAATGCGTTTGCTTCGGAAGTGACGCGCGTCGCGCGCGAAGTCGGATCCGAAGGCAAACTCGGCGGTCAGGCTCTCGTCAAAGGCGTCGCCGGCACCTGGAAAGACTTGACGGACTCGGTCAACACGATGGCCGGTAACCTCACGGCACAGGTTCGTAACATCGCCGAAGTGACGACCGCCGTCGCAAACGGCGACCTCTCGAAGAAGATCACGGTCGAAGCGCGCGGCGAAATTCGCCAGCTCAAAGGCACCATCAATACGATGGTCGACCAGCTCAACGGTTTTGCTTCCGAAGTCACCCGCGTCGCGCGCGAAGTCGGTTCCGAAGGTATCCTCGGCGGACAAGCGCAGGTTACCGGTGTCGCCGGTACGTGGAAAGACTTGACCGACTCGGTCAATACGATGGCCGGTAATCTGACGGCGCAAGTTCGTAACATCGCCGAAGTCACCACCGCCGTTGCCCGCGGCGACCTCTCGAAGAAGATTACCGTCGACGTTCGCGGCGAAATCGCCGAGCTCAAAGACACGATCAACACGATGGTCGATCAGCTCAACGCCTTCGCTTCCGAAGTCACGCGCGTCGCTCGCGAAGTCGGCTCCGAAGGAAAGCTCGGCGGCCAGGCCGAGGTCAAAGGCGTCGCCGGTACGTGGAAAGACTTGACCGACTCGGTCAACACGATGGCCGGTAACCTGACGTCGCAAGTTCGTAACATCGCCGAAGTCACCACCGCCGTTGCTCGCGGCGACTTGTCGAAGAAGATCACCGTCGACGTCAAGGGAGAAATTCTCGAACTCAAGGTCACCGTCAATACGATGGTCGACCAGCTCAACGCATTCGCCTCGGAAGTCACGCGCGTCGCGCGCGAAGTCGGTTCCGAAGGGAAACTCGGCGGACAAGCCGAGGTGCAAGGCGTCGCCGGTACGTGGAAAGACTTGACCGACTCGGTCAACACGATGGCGTCGAACCTCACCGCGCAGGTGCGTAACATCGCCGACGTGACGACCGCCGTCGCCAACGGCGACCTCTCGCGTAAGATCACCGTCGACGTCAAGGGCGAGATTCTCGACCTCAAACGCACGATCAACACGATGGTCGACCAGCTCAACGCGTTCGCATCGGAAGTTACGCGCGTCGCGCGCGAAGTCGGTTCGGAAGGCATGCTCGGCGGCCAGGCTGACGTGCGCGGCGTGTCGGGTACGTGGAAAGACTTGACGGACTCGGTCAACGTCATGGCCTCGAACCTCACCTCGCAGGTTCGTAACATCGCCGAAGTCACGACGGCCGTCGCCAACGGCGACTTGTCCAAGAAGATCACCGTCGACGTTCGCGGCGAAATTCTCGAACTCAAGAACACGATCAACACGATGGTCGACCAGCTCAACGGCTTCGCATCCGAAGTCACGCGCGTCGCCCGCGAAGTCGGTTCCGAAGGTATCCTCGGCGGCCAGGCGCAGGTCGCCGGCGTCAGCGGTACGTGGAAAGATCTCACCGACTCGGTGAACTTCATGGCCTCGAACCTCACGTCGCAGGTTCGTAACATCGCCGACGTCACCACCGCCGTCGCCAACGGCGACTTGTCGAAGAAGATCACGGTTCCCGTTCGCGGCGAGATCCTCGAACTCAAGAACACGATCAACACGATGGTCGACCAGCTCAACGCCTTCGCATCCGAAGTGACGCGCGTCGCGCGTGAAGTCGGTTCCGAAGGGAAGCTCGGCGGACAAGCGGACGTCAAGGGCGTCTCCGGTACGTGGAAAGATCTCACCGACTCGGTGAACTTCATGGCCTCGAACCTCACGTCGCAGGTTCGCAACATCGCCGACGTCACGACGGCCGTCGCCAACGGCGACTTGTCGAAGAAGATCACCGTCGACGTTCGCGGTGAAATTCTCGAACTCAAAAACACGATCAATACGATGGTCGACCAGCTCAACGCCTTCGCTTCGGAAGTTACGCGCGTTGCTCGCGAAGTCGGTTCGGAAGGCAAGCTGGGTGGTCAGGCCGAGGTCAAAGGCGTCAGCGGTACCTGGAAAGACCTCACCGACTCGGTGAACGTCATGGCCTCGAAC
>DASSZO010000254.1:0-6194 GCA_035702815.1 Candidatus Aquilonibacter sp.
AGGGTCGCTTTGACGTCGTCGGAGGCCATCGTCGCCGGGTCCCACGGCGGCGTAAACGTGATCTCCACTTTAGCCGTTTTCACGCCGTCGACGGCGAGCACGTGGTCTTCGACGGACTTCTTGAACATGGGGCCGACGGGACACATCGGTGAGGTGAGCGTCATGAGCACGTTGACGTGCTCTTGCTCGCCGCCTTCGACGCTGACGTCGTAGACGAGCCCGAGTTCCAATATCCCGAGATTCAGTTCGGGATCCTTGACGGCTTCGAGTGCGGTGCGAATCTGTTCGGCGGTGGGCATCGCCGTCTATTGTACCATGCAACTTTTTTGGCACGACGACGGTCGTAGGATGTGACCCCTCACTCAGAGGAAGCGCGCCGCGCTCGCCGCGTCGGTCGCCTGCTTCCTTTCCCAGCGATTCATTACAGTAGCCTATCCCTCCGCCTCGACCATAGGCCAGGCGGCGGGCCATTTTCATTGTATAAAGGGTCGACGGGCCGTCACGAAACCGGAATGCAGCGGGTAGAGTTAAATAGACACCTTGTCCCGAACCGCTCACAAAGGGACTAGGTACCGGAGGAAGAGCCTAAACTATGTCAATGTGGGAACCGTTCACCGAGCGCGCGAGACGAAGCATCGTCCTCGCTCAGGAAGAGGCGCAGCGCCTTGGGAACAACTACATCGGAACCGAGCACATCTTGCTCGGCATTATTTCCGAAGGCGAGAGTTTGGCCGCCAAAGTCCTCGAGTCGCTCGGCGTGAACCTCGCGAAAGTACGCCAAGAAGTAGAAGCGATCGTCGGACGCGGCGGACAGACCGTCCAACAGGAGATGGTGTTTACCCCGCGCGCAAAGCGCGTCATCGAGCTCGCCTTCGAAGAGGCTCGTCAGCTCAATCACAATTACATCGGGACGGAGCATCTGCTGCTCGGCCTCATCCGCGAGGGTGAAGGCGTGGCGGCGCGCGTTCTGACCAACCTGGGCGTCGATCCGGCGAAGGTGCGCGTACAAACGACGTCGCTGCTCGGCGCCGAAGGACAGCCGCCCGCACCGAAGGGCAAGAGCAAGACGCCGACGCTCGATGCGTACGGCCGCGACCTTACCCAACTCGCGCGTGACAACAAGCTCGATCCGGTCATCGGACGCAGCTCGGAGATCGAGCGCGTGATTCAAATTCTCGCGCGTCGCACCAAGAACAACCCGGCGCTCATCGGCGAACCGGGCGTCGGCAAGACCGCGATCGCCGAAGGTCTCGCGCAACGCGTGATCAAGGGCGACATTCCGGAGCCGTTGCGCGACAAACGCGTGATCACGCTCGACTTAGCGGGATTGGTCGCCGGTACGAAATACCGCGGCGAATTCGAAGAGCGCATGAAGCGGGTCATGGATGAGATCCGCGGCGCCGCCGGCGAGATCATTCTCTTTATCGACGAACTGCACACGCTCGTCGGGGCGGGTGCCGCCGAAGGCGCGATCGACGCGAGCAACATCATCAAGCCCGCGCTGGCGCGCGGCGAACTGCAGTGCATCGGCGCGACGACGCTCAACGAGTTCCGCAAGCACATCGAGAAGGACTCGGCGCTCGAACGCCGCTTCCAGCCGGTGATGGTCGGCGAACCGTCGGTCGAAGAAACCGTCGAAATTCTCATGGGCCTGCGCGATCGCTACGAGGCGCACCACAAAGTGCAGATCACGGACGAGGCGTTGGCCGCGGCCGCGAAGCTTTCGGATCGCTACATCACCGATCGCTTTTTGCCGGACAAGGCCGTCGATCTCATCGACGAAGCCAGCTCGCGCGTGCGTCTCCAAGCGACGCTCCCGCCGCCGGCGATTCGCGAGATCGACGCCCAACTGCGCAAAGTGATCGCCGAAAAAGAATCGGTCGTCAAGAACCAAGAGTTCGAGAAGGCTGCGTCCGTTCGGGATCGTGAAGAGAAGCTGCGCCTCGAGAAGTCCAAGCTCGAAGAAGAATGGCAGCAAAAGAAGGCGCAGAACGCCGACAAGACCCTCAAGGTCACCGATGACGACGTCGCCGAGATCGTATCGTCGTGGACGAAGATCCCGGTCAGCCGTCTCGCGCAAGCCGAGACCGAGAAGCTGCTCAACATGGGCAACCAGCTCCACGAGCGCGTCGTCGGTCAGGAAGAAGCGATCAACGTCATCACCCGCGCAATCCGTCGCTCGCGCGCCGGTTTGAAGAATCCGAATCGCCCGATCGGCTCGTTCCTGTTCCTCGGTCCGACCGGCGTCGGCAAAACCGAGGTCGCGCGCAGCGTTGCCGAGTTCATGTTCGACGACGAAGAGTCGATGATCCGCATCGACATGTCGGAGTACATGGAGAAGTACTCGGTCTCGCGTCTGGTCGGCGCGCCTCCGGGATACGTCGGCTATGAAGAAGGCGGTCAGCTCACCGAAGCGGTGCGCCGCCGTCCGTACGCGGTCGTGCTGCTCGACGAAATCGAGAAAGCGCACCCGGACGTCTTTAACTTGCTCTTGCAAGTGCTCGACGACGGACGTTTGACCGACTCGCAAGGCCGGCAGGTCGACTTCAAAAATACCGTGATCATCATGACGTCCAACGTTGGGGCGACCGGTATGCAGACCACGACGGATATCGGCTTCCGCCCGAGCAAGAGCGATCAGGAAGATGAGGCCAAGAACTACGAGCGGATGAAAGGCAAAGTGCTCGAGGAGATCAAGCACACGTTCCGTCCGGAGTTCCTCAACCGCATCGACGAGGTCGTCGTCTTTCATCAGCTCACGCGGGAGCAGATCGAACAGATCGTCAGCCTGGAACTCGAAAAAGTTCTGCGCGAAGTCAAGGCGCAAGAGATGCACCTCAAGGTCACCGAAGCCGCCAAGGCGCTCCTGGCCAAGAAGGGCTGGGACCCGCAGTTCGGCGCGCGTCCGCTACGTCGCGCGATTCAGCGCAACGTCGAGGACGAACTGGCCGAAGAGATGCTCAAAGGCACGTTCGGCGCGGGCGATCACATCCTCGCCGACGTCGACGAGAGCGATCCTGAGAAGCTGAAGTTTTCGAAGATCCCGTCGGTCGAACCGCCGGCACTTCAGGAAGCCAGCCACGCCTAATCCTCGCGTACTGCGAGAATGACGAAAGCCCCGGCAGCGATGCCGGGGCTTTCTTTTCTTCTGGTCGTACTAGTCGGCTGATGACTACCGGGTTGATCGTCGGCAAATTTGATCCGCCGCACCTTGGGCACTCGCTCCTCATCGACGTTGCGCGTGCGCACGTGTCGCGTTTGATCGTCCAGCTGTGGGATTACCCGGGGCAACACACGCCTGCGGCCCTGCGCGCGCGCTGGATGTGCGAGCTCTTCCCCGAGATCGAGGTGTCGGTCGTTCCCGACGACCCGGACGTTGCCACCGACGACATGGCCGCGCAGGCGCGGCACGCGCGCCGGTTTCTCGGCGATGCGGCCGTCGACGTCTTGTTCAGTTCGGAAGCGTACGGCGAAGTGTTAGCCCAAGAGCTCGGGGTGCGCCACTATAACGTCGATCGCGCCCGCCAGTTCATTCCCGTCACCGGTACGATGATCCGGCGCGATCCGTTGGCGCACGAGCAGTGGCTCGAACCGGTCGTACGCGCGCACTTCATCAAACGCATCTGCGTCATCGGGTCGGAGTCGACGGGAAAGACGAGCTTATGCGAGCGCCTCGCCCGTCACTATGCGACGTCGTGGGTACCCGAATACGGCCGCGAATACTCGCTGGTCAAAGTGCGGCAGGGGCAGCTCGGGCGCTGGATTGCCGACGAGTTCTTCCACATCGCGCGCGAACAGCAGCGTCGCGAAGACGAAGCGGCGCGAAGTGCCAACAAGCTGTTGTTTTGCGATACCGATGCCTTTGCGACGGAGATTTGGTACGAGCGGTACTTGCAGCACGAACCGCGTACGTGGCCGCAGATCGACAACAAGATCGCGCTCTATCTGATTCCGTTTCCGGACGTCCCCTTCGTGGCCGATGAGATTCGCGACGGCGAACATATGCGGTATTGGATGTACGAACGCATGATGTCGGAACTGACGCGGCGCGGAAAGCCGTTCGTCGTGCTTCAAGGCGGCTACGACGAGCGCGACGTGCAAGCGATCGCTGCGGTTGACGCGCTGATAGGGTAAGAGCCCCCTGTGGCTCCCCTGTGGCTCTCCGTTCTCGCGCTCGTATGGTTAGCGATCTCGATCCTGTGCGCCCTCGCCCTCATCGTCGTCGAATGGCGAGATCCGCGAAAAATGGCGATCATGAACGTCGTCTGGCCGGTGACGGCGCTGTATATGGGGCCGTTTGCCGTCGCTGCATTCTACGCGATGTCGACTCCGGCACGTGCGGCGAAGCCGAAAGCAAAGCCGTTCTGGCAAAGCACGTTTGTCGCGGTGACGCACTGCGGGGGCGGATGCACGCTCGGCGACATCATCGCCGAATCGGCGATCTTCATGACCGGTTTCACATTCGCAGGGACGTTGTTCGTCTCATATTTGGTGGGCGACTACGTCATGGCGTATGTGCTTGGCATCGTCTTTCAGTACTTCAGCATCGCGCCGATGCGCGGCATTTCCGGGCCGCCGGCGGTCTGGGCCGCGATCAAGGCCGATACGCTGTCGCTGACCGCGTTCGAAGTCGGGCTCTTCGCGTGGATGGGACTCTCACACGCCGTCTTCTTTCACCCGGACGTCAAACCAGATCAGCCGGTCTACTGGTTCATGATGCAGATCGGCATGTGCATCGGCTTTGCAACCGCATTTCCGATGAATTGGTGGCTGCTCAAGGCCGGCATCAAAGAGAAAATGTAGCGCTTGCAAACGCGCTATTGCCGCCGGCCGCTTTCGCGCTATAGAGTGCAGCGTCGGCGTCGGCCACGATGACGTCCACGTCGGCGTGCGGGCCGCCCTCGTAGGCGGCGATGCCGACGCTGATCGTGATCACGCCGCCGAGAGGATGCGGTATATCGAGATCGCGCACGCTGCGGACCATCGCATGCGCCATCGCTTCGCCGTCGCGCAGCGTCGAGCCGGGAAGAATGACGGCGAACTCCTCGCCGCCGTAGCGAGCGAAGACCTCGTCCGCTCGCTGAACGTTGTTCCGGCATGCCATCGAAACGAGCTTGAGGCAGTCGTCGCCCGAGAGGTGGCCGCGCATGTCGTTGTAGCTTTTGAAGCGGTCGATGTCGATCATGAGGATTGCAAGCGGGCTCGAATGGCGTGTCGCGCGACTCCACTCCGCCTGTAGTCGTTCGTCGAAGAGCCGCCGGTTGCTCACGCCGGTCAGCGCGTCGGTGCGCGCGAGACGCTGCTGCTCGGCGGCCAGCGCTTGCGCGCGCTCGCGCTCGGCACGCTCGCGCGCGATCCGGTCGGCAAGCCCGAACGCGAGGACGACGGCGTCGAACGAGACGCCCGCTTCGATCCCGTAAAAGTGCACGGTCGACGAGATCAGTCCGAAGTCGTCACCGACGATCTTGGCTACGCTGCCCACAAAAAGCCCCGCGAACCCGATCAAAAAGAACGTCGCCGAACGTTCGCCTTTGCGAACGCACGCGATCGTTAGCGCGCTGCACAGCACGATTGCGAGTAAAATTCCGCCGTCGGACGCAAGCGAGGCGATCGCGGCAAGGGACGGCGCGATCGTGCCCGCAACCGTTGCCAGCAGAATAAAGCACGCGCTTGCGATCAGCGCGCCGTCGGTCAACGGCGCATGGCGGCGCGTATGCATGAAGCGCCGCGCAAACGCGATGACGGCAAACACCACGATGACGGCCGCGATGCGCAGCATGGCGACGGCGGCGATCGATGCGAACGGCCAGAGATATTTCCAGCCTAAGCCCGATGCGACGAACTCGTAGAAGATGAAGGCCGCGAGATACATGACGTACAGCCCGATGTTCGTGTCGCGCAGCGCAAGATAGAGCATCAGGTGATAGAGGGCGATGCCCGTGAGAAGTCCGATCGTGAGCAGGTAAAAGGCTTCCGGAACGGGGTCGGGGTTCGGCGGATAGTTCGTTTCGAGATCCGGCTGTGCGAAGCGCACGTCTTCGGCGTGCACGTCAAGGTCGATGATCGCCGGGTTTGGAAGGCCTTGCGGCAGCGCGATCGTCGGGTCGGTGATCGGGACGCTGCGCCGTTGAAACGGAATTGCGGTTCCGCCGTCGACGGTGACGATCGTTCCGTTCGCAAGGCGAATGCGCGCC
>DASSZO010000041.1:0-22028 GCA_035702815.1 Candidatus Aquilonibacter sp.
CGGGTCGGCGAGCGGGGCGAGGCGCGAGGCATTGAGCAGCGCGGCGCCGGTCGTCGCTTGGGCCAAGCCGTTGTCGCCGACGTTGCCGCCGAGCTCCTCACTGAGCGCGAGCGACGTCAATCCGGCCCGGCGCAGCGCCACGAGGAATGCCGGCGGATTGTAATTGTAGGAGCGCGCGAGGGAGATGAAATCCCCGTAGTCCATCGCAAGTTCGACCCGGTTGGCATGCTGCTCGGTGCGAATTCTGAAGGCGGCGACCGCCAAGGACGCCAGCAGTGCGACAATCAGAATGAACGCAGCATAGCGCGTCCGGCCATCAAGACGGATCAAAACGACTCCATAAAAACATACAGGCTCGCGTAGCGAGCCTGTATGCCGTCGCGTATGCGGTTTCCCGCATACCGGGTGTGGGCGACGTTTTTCACGCCATTCTTGCAACTCAAAGCGCCCACGGTCTAAGCGTTGCGGCGGTGTCTCTGTGCTTCTTAGCCTACCAGAGCCCGACCTTCCGAGAAAGCAAACAAGCCATTTTTTTACACGTTTCTTAGGATAGCCAAACCGGCCGGCGCTTTTCGATGAACGCACCGATGCCCTCTTGCGCGTTCTCGAGTTGGGCATTTCGAACCATGACATCCTTCGTGTACGCGTATGCCCCTCGCTCATCGAGGTCGACCTGTGCATAAAACGCCGCCTTGCCCAGCGCGACGATCTCGCCGCTGGCCTCGGCAACTTTCTCGGCGAGCGCGAGCGTGGTCGCGCGCAGTTCCTCGGGCGGGACGACCCGGTTTACCAGCCCCCACTCGAGTGCGGTCCCGGCGTCGATCATCTCGCCGGTGAGCAGCATTTCCATCGCGCGCTTGCGGCCCACCGCCCGGCTCAACGCGACCATCGGCGTGCTGCAAAAGAGGCCGATGCGAACGCCGGGCGTCGCAAATCGGGCATTGGTCGATGCAACGGCAAGGTCACACGTTGCGACGACTTGGCATCCCGCCGCCGTGGCGACGGTATCGACTTCGGCGATGACGGGCTGCGGGATCGACTCGATTCGTTGCATGAGGGTGACGCACTGATCGAAGATCTCGCGATAGTCGCCGTCGTCGCGCGCGCGCAATTCGCGCAGATCGTGTCCCGCCGAAAACGCCGGCCCTTCGCCCGCAAGAATCACGACCCGAACCGTGCGATCCTCACCAATGCCCGCAAGCGCCTGCTCGAGATCACGCATCATCTCAAGCGACAACGCGTTACGCCGATCCGCCCGCCGCATCGTAACCACCGAGCAAGACCCCACCCGCTCCACCGAAAGATTGCTCATCTCACTCTCACTCCCGACGTTCGCATCCCAGAAATCATTTTGCCCTCTTGCTTTGTCTGCCGTGAGGCGCGCGCGGGCGCAGTGGACTTTGGTCCACAAGCCCACGCGCAACGAAGCGGCAGCCAAAGCAAGAGGGCAAAATGGGCGATGACGGGCTCGAACCGCCGACATCCTCCTTGTAAGGGAGGCGCTCTCCCAGCTGAGCTAATCGCCCCTATGTCGAGTGCTGTATTAGCAAACGTGCGTGTGTTTTTCCCCTGGGATGGGACTTTCTTCTACACGAAGCGGCCCGTTGGCCTCGTTTATGCTTCACCGTCTAGGGTAGTACAGAGCGCACGTGACTCCTACGTATCGCGCCGCATTTACCGGCGACCGCAGAAACGTTCCTCTCGCACGCAACGCGATCGCGAGCTTTGCGCGCATTTGCGGCTTTTCTCATGAGGAAGTAGCGGACATCCGAGTGGCTGCCGGTGAAGCGCTCAGCAACGCGGTCGAGCATGGACGCACGCGCCGCTCAAACGGATTCTCGGTGCGATGCATCTTTTCAGAAGAAGAGCTGACGATCGAGATTCGCGATAACGGCGAGGGTTTTTCGTTCGACGGTAAACGTGACGAAACGCCGATGGAGCAGCGCTCGCGCGGTTTCGGCATCTTTCTCATGCGGCGTCTCATGGACCACGTCGCATTCGAGAAAGGCGGCACGATGGTGCGCCTGACGAGGCGGCACGTCAGCTAGCCTCGGCGCGCCCTCGTCGCCTACGGCTTTTCCGCGACCGTTGCGATCTTCTTTTGCAGAACTTGCAGCGCGGCCTTGAGTTGCGCGTCGTCGTTCACGTCGCCGAATCGCGAATTGTTCGGCTCGTCGACCGACACGTCCGGATCGATGCCCTTGAGATTGATGTCGCGCTTGCGCGGCGTCAGATAATGTGCGGTGGTGATCTTGATCGCCGAACCGTCCGCAAGCGGGGTGAGCGTCTGCATCACGCCTTTGCCGAACGTACGCGTGCCGACGAGCGACGCGATGCCGTCGTCTTGCAGCGCACCCGCCATGATTTCCGAGGCGGAAGCCGTGTATTTATTGACGAGTACGGTGACCGGAACGTTGAGCACGCTCGATGCCGAGGATTGGATCGTCTGGTCCGGCACGCCGCGTTGTTCGACGGTTAGCAGCGGACGCTTCGCAACAAAGCGCGACGTCATGTCGAGCGCCGAGTCCACGTACCCGCCGCCGTCGTTGCGCAGATCGATGACCAGCGCGCGCGCGTTCTGCGCGTGAAGACGCGCGAGCGCCCCGTCGAACTGTTCGGGCGTGTCCTTGCCGAACGCGATGACGTAAATGTAGCCGATACCGTCGGGCAGCATCTTCGCAACGACGGTCGGAGGCTGAATCTCGCTGCGCACGATCGTCAGGTCGCGTCCCGTTTCCGTGGCGCGCGAATACTGCAGGTGCACGGCCGTTCCGGCCTTGCCGCGCAGCAGCTTGCTGGCCGCTTCGGTCGTGATGCCCTTGGTGCTCGTGCCGTCGACTGAGGTAATCTCGTCGCCGGCAAGCAGCCCGGCACGATCGGCGGGCGTTCCCGGGACGACGTAACTCACCGTGATGAACTTGGTCGACGCGTCCTGTCCGACCATCACGCCGATGCCGGAGATACGCTCGGGATCGAGCGCGTCGTTGAACGCACGAAACTCCTGCGGATCCATGAACACCGTATAGCGGTCGCCAATCGACTTTGCCATGCCGTTGATTGCGGCGTACGCGTACTCGGTGGGCGTGCCGTGCGCTTCTTGGGCGACTTCGGCGATTGCTTGGTCGAGCGTTGCGAGCGTCGCATCGACGCCCTGACTCGCCGCGATCGGATCGACCGTGATTTTCACACGATGCTTACCGGCCGCGTCGACGAGTGCCGCACGGGCGGCATCGACGAGCGACTGCGCTTCGACGGGTTTGTAGTAGGTGTGGGCCAAGAGCCGGTAGCTCTCGTTGACATCGGCTGCGACCGCGGCAGGCAGTGTCGTTTGCGCAAAGGCCGGAGCGGCTGCTCCGAGAGATAGGAGAACCGCGCATGCATAAATGCGCGCGAGTCGCAGAGCGGACCGTGTCATACTCGATACGTTATCGGAGCTGGTTCAACCGTACCTGAGACTTTGGCTGGAAGATGACGGGATTAGCGGCGATCGGATAGCGAGAGGACGACGAGGCCCGCAAGAACGAGCAGCATGCCGACGCCCGCTAGGAGGGTTGGGCGCTCCCCGAGCTGGATCCAAGCCGCGATCACGCCGACGACAGGGTTGGCCAGTGTCCCCATGCTGGCATCGCGCGCCGGCAGCTCGTCGAGGATGAAAATCCAGAGAAAATAGGCCAGCGCCGTTGCAAGCACGACGTTGTAGACGACGGCCAAGGCGTACGGGACGGTCCAGGCGACATGATGCTGCGGCAACAGGATGGCGACGACGGTGAGTACGATGCCGCCGAAGAGCAACTGCCACATCGTCAGCCCAAATAGATCGACCGGCTGCGAGCGTTGCAGCCGTTTGGCGATGATAATGCCGACGGCCCACGAGAGACCCGCAAGAATCGCCAATACCTCGGGGAGCCCGATCTGATGGCGGGGCCCGATCATGCAAAGGATGCCCGCGAACGCAACCGCGATTGAGAGTCCGTGCAGCGGGGTCAACCGTTCGCCCAGCACGGGCCACGCGATGAGGCTGACCCACAACGGCATCGTGTATGCAAGCATCGCAACCTGGCCGGCCCCCGCAGCGACGACCGCCCAGGTGACGAGCCCGACGAAGATACCCGTCTGAAACAGGCCGATCCAAAAGAACTGCGCGGGAAACTGCGGGACGATGCGCTTGCGCAAAAAGAACGCGGCGACGAGCAACGCCAGACCGCCGCCGAGCGTTCGCGTCGCCGCGAAGACGAACGGCGGCGCGTCGTGCACGGCAACCTTCATCACGACCCAGTTGTAGCCCCAGATCAGCGCGAGGACGACGAGCGCGATCAGCGCGAGACGATGGCGGTTAGCGGTGTGCTGCACGGCGCAACCGATCCATGATCGCGACGCCGATTCCTTCGTGCGGGACCATCTCGACGTCGATTCGCGAGACGCGCGACGCGTCGAGTTCGTGAAGAAGTTCAAACAGATGCGCTGCCGCCTCGCGCAGATCGCCGGCGGGGGAGAGCACGCGCACCTGCGCATAGCCTTCTGCTTGCGAGCGGAACGCCAACAGCGCAGCGTCGGACCGCTCCGCGCGCGGAACGCCGGAGCCGCTTGCGATCAAACGAATGGGCGTCGACGGCGCGTAGTGTTGCGGAAGACGGCCCGGGGCGAGCGGGCGCGTTGCGTCGGAGAGCTCGCGCGCCGCGGGTCCCGCGATCGCTTCGATCTCTTCGATTGGAACGGCGCCGTGACGAAGGAGCGTCAACTGCGGTTCGAGCAGCAGAATCGTGGACTCAACGCCGTGCATCGTCGTGCCGCCGTCGACGATCAAATCGACGCGTTCCCCCAGCATGCGCGCAACGTGCTCGGCGCGCGTGGGACTCAAGTACCCGAACGGATTTGCGCTCGGAGCGGCAAGCGGTACGCCGGCGCGTTCGAGGAGCGCTTGCGCGACCGGATGCGACGGCATGCGAACGGCAACCGTATCGAGACCGGACGTAACGATCTCGGGAATTCGCCTGCTCTTCTTCATGACGAGCGTCAACGGTCCGGGCCAAAAGCGCTCGATGAGCGCGCCCGCGATCTCCGGCACCGATTCCACGACGTCCGCGAGCATCGACGGGCGTACGTGCACGATCAGCGGATCGAACGTCGGCCGGTTTTTGATTTCGAAGATGCGCGCAACCGCGGCCGCATCGAACGCATTGGCGCCCAGTCCGTAGACCGTCTCGGTCGGAAACGCGACGACCGCGCCGCTGCGAATGAGCGCGGCAGCACGGTCGAGCGTTTCATCGGTTGCAGGCAGAACCGGCATGGGGCATCTGTTCCCCACCGGCGCCCCACGTCATGCTACGGGCTGTACGAACAGTCGTGCACGTTGTTGCTGTATTCCGGCTGAATCTCCCATGAATCGCTGCCCAACGTCACGACGCCGGTCGTGATGCCGTTGGCCGGCGCGCAGATGTCGCCGATCTCGCCCATCGAGTTGTTGTACCACGCGACGTTGTTCGGAACGTCGGGATCGGTGAATGCTTCGAACATCTCGTGCGAGAGCGTCGAGGCGGTAGAATCGGCGAGCACGCCGTTGGGCGAACCGGTCGTATCGCTGATCTGACAGCCTTGAATGTTTTGATAGGGCTCGACGCTGTAAATCGTGTGGCCGATGTCGCTGTAGTCGGTGTTGCCATGGTACGCGCAATATTGCTGGCCGTAGCAACCGCCCGCGCTTTGGCTGCACTGCGAGACGGTGCTGTCGAGGAAGACGTTATAGATATTGTTATATCCGGTTGCGTACTGCTTTGCCACTTGGTAGACGATGTTGTAAATGTCTTGATCGCCGAGCTGTTGCGACGTATCGTACGTAACCTGCACGTCTCCCGCGTACGAGAACGCGCCCGTTGCGCTCTGACCGATGTATTGGTCGAGAATGTTGATCATTCCCGATCCGAACAAGTCGTTTTCGAACTGCGCGATCTGTCCGCCCCACGTCGACTCATCGGTTTGGTTGACGAGGATGTTGTAGACGTTGGCGCCGGCCATAACGGGGCCGCCGTTGTTCGTGAGGTCGTTTCCGGCCGAGCTGGTCATCGTTCGTAGGTGTTGGATGTGACCGCCGCGCACCGGCGAGCCGTATGCGGAGGCGCGCCGTACGAGACGGGCGACCTTTGCCGCGTCGACGCGCGAGATCGTCAGATGACCGAGCATCTTCACGCCGCGCGATTGATGGACGGGAGACGACGCGGGAAGATTCGAGGCCGTCCCTCCGCCGCTGCAAGCGCTGACGACGATCGCCAGACCGAGACTTGCTGCAAGAGCAAACGAGGCGCGCGCACGCGCCCTGATCGATAAAGACATAATGACTCCTTAGAATAGCAGCGCCGCGGTTTTCACCGCGGCGCTGATCGTACTACGCTAATAAGTCACATCGCCATTGCGGCAATTTGCATCTATGGGACGCGCGTTAGCCGTGCGACTGGCGGCGAACCACCGAGTTCACTTGCACTTGCACGATGCTTCCGGCCGGGATGTTGACGTCTTGCTTATTGTTTTTCGCAAGTAAGAAACCGCCGGCCGCGCCGAGCAGTCCGCCCGCTCCCGTGTGGAAGATCGTTTTGCCGATCATATTGCCGACGAGCATACCGGCGACCGCGCCGCCCGCCTCTTTAAGCGTATTATTCTTGGTTTGCGTGTTCGTCTTGGTTACGGTCGTGTTGACCGAGTAGACGGCGCCGCCGCCCGTCACCAGTCGCGTGAAGCGCAATTCGATGCGCCCCGGACGGCCTTGTCCGGCCTTCTGGACGGACGTGACCGAACCATAGAGCGTCCCGCGCGTCACCGAACCACTGCCGTCGTCGGACGTCACGTTCGACAACGACACCGGCTCACCGACGTACGCATGGTTGCTGGACAGGTTCTGGTTGAGGGTGCCGTTGAGCAACGATCCCGAGGTCAGCGCCGCTTGCGCCACCACCATCGTCGCTGCCATGAAGCCGGCCAGGGCCGTACCGGCGAGTGTTCTCCGCATTGCTTCTCCTTTAAATCGGGCAAACAAAAAAGGGCTCGCTCCTGCGACCCCTTTTTCCCGCTTTTGGTTGAAGTGTACCGGGGGGCCTATTGAATCGCGAAAACCGGAACCTTCCCCTTGATAACGGATACTTTGACCCGGACGTTCTCTTTGAGCTTGCTAAAGTCGGCGCCGCCGATGGCCGTGAGCGTCGTTTCGACGCCGTTGTCCATGAGGACGGTCGCATGCTTGTTGTCTTGGACCTTCTCGACCTTCACCACGTAGGTGCCGTCCGGCACGAGGGAAGCGTCGATCGTCGTCGCCAGGGCGAGCGACGGGGCAAGCGCGAGAACCGAAAAAAGACCTGAGATAAGTGCGGTGCGCATGGGTTCCTCCGACGGATTGGGCACGCGGGCTAGCATGCCGCAGCCTAGCAGTCCGAGCTACGACAGAAGCGGCACCCGCGTGCCTTTTGCGTGAAAACTTTACACGCTCTCCCTTGATGACGCCTACTTGGAGTACTTACAGGCGTGCGAGTAGTTTGAGTACTCCTTTTGAATGCCGTACGTCTTGCCGTAGAGCGAGACCGTACCCGTGGCTACGCCGGCCGCCGGAGCGCACTCGTCTCCGATCTCGCCGTACGTGTTGTTGTACCAGGCGAGGTTATTCGCAGCGACGTCGGTGTCGGTGATCGCTTCGAACGTCTCGTGTGAGAGCGTCGAGGCGGTCGCATCGACGACCGCGCCGTTGGGCATTTGGTTGGGTTCGCATCCGTTCACCGCTTGGTACGGCTCAACGGAGTAGATCGTATGGCCGATGTCGCTGAAATTCACGCTTCCGTGATAGGCGCAGTACGTCCAGTTGTTCGGATTGCTCGGCGAGTAGCACCCGCCGGCGGATTGGCTGCACTCGTTGACGCCTTTGGCAAAGAACACGTGATAGATCTTGCCGTAGCCGGTGCCGTATTTTGCGGCCGCTTGATGGACGATGTTGTAGACGTCCTTATCCGACAGGGTTCCCGAAATCTTGTAGCTGATGGCAACGCTGCCCGCATACGGATACCGGCCGTTTGCCGTCGAGCCGACGTACTGATCGGTGATATGAATCATCGTGCTGTTGTTGAGATGACTCTCAAACGTCGAGGGCGTTCCCCAACACGACGCGGCGCAATTGACGTATAAATTATATTGCTTGGCCGTCTTCATCGTCGGACCGCCGTAGTTGGTGAGATCCTTCGCGTACGCCATCGCGACGCGCGGAACGTTCGCAACGGCGGCGAGCGGTGCGCCTTGACGCGCAAACGCGTGCGCGGTTTGCGCCGTCACCGTCGATTCAACCGCGGCTGCGGCATCGGGCGCGACGGTCATACTGTCGAGCTGTTCGTCGCCGGAGATACTCTGCGGCGCATACGGCATCGACGGCGTAACCGCATTCGATCCGCCGCCGCATGCGGCAAGCATCGAGGCCATGAAGACGGCGGACGTAAAAGCGGCAACCCGTTTACCGCTCAAAAACGAAACGTACACGAGATCCTCCACGCATTACTCTAGTAGCAAGAGGAAGGTACGCAGTGCATCGGCCGGCGCCTATGGCAGGCGGCACCTGTATGCGAAATGCCGCTAGCTACGATCCGACGGAGCCACGAGCACGTTGCCGTCCTCGGTGAGCATGAAGACCAGCGGCGCGTGCGGGGTCGAACGCAACGGATTCTTCACGCTTCCGCTTCCGCTCGTGAGATCGAAGTTCGCCCGCAGCCGGGCCGGAACGTGCAGGGTCAGATTGCCCTTGGACGCCTCCATGCGCACGAGATTGCCGCGCCATCCCGCGTCAAGCGTCGCCGTCACGTTTCCGGTGCCGCAGGTGAGTTCGACCATGCCGCGGGCAGAGCCGACGGTAATATCGCCGAGATCCGCTTGCGCCGTCAGGGCGGAGTCTGCCACATCGACGGCGATCGGGCCGTTGGCATTGTAGAGCTGCATCGGCGCGGTTACACGATCGACATGCATTGAGCCCGCGAACTGGCGCACGTCGAGCTGCAGCGAGGCCGGATAGGTCACTTGCAGTTCATAGCCGCTCGCGCCGACGAAGGGAAGAATGCTTTGCGACGGACCGCTGACGGTCACGTTCAAACGGCGGCCGGTCTTCGAACTTCTCACGGTCAGCGGCGGCGTCTTGCCAAAATCCACCACGTGCAGCTTGATCGCGCCGGCGCCCTTGGACGCGATGAGATGAATCGGTCCGCTCACGTTCAGGCGTACCGTCGTCGCCCCTTGCAGCGAAATATCGCGATCGAGCGATTGGGCGGCGGCAGCGGGGCCACTCATCGAAGCACATGCCGCGATGAGCGCGATGGCTAAAAGCGCGCGCTTCATGCGGCTCCATACTCGACTGCCCTTCGGAGGTCCTCGACGAACGCGGCAAACTCCCGACGGCGATCGGAGCTCGACGTCGCGCGCAGAATGGCGGACGGATGGATCGTGGCGACGACCCGTGGAGCCAGCGGTGATTCGACGAGTTGGCCGCGCTGTCGCGTCACCCGAAACGCTGCACCCAGCAGCGAGCGCGCCGCCGTCGCGCGGTCACATACGCGTCGCGGGGGTCGATCCCGGCCTGTGCCATCGCTTCGTGCAGCACCCGCCCGGCGGGTCCGATGAACGGATGTCCCTCGAGATCCTCCGCATCCCCCGGCTGCTCGCCCACCAGCATATAGCGCGCCCGCGCTTTCCCCTCGCCGAAGACCGTCTGCGTCGCGTAACGGTATAGATCGCAGGCATGGCAGCCGGCCGCCGCCTTGCGCAGGGCCGTTAGCGAGAGGCGCGGCGGAAGATCCTCCATTCTAGGAGCGTACCCGCAGCCGCCGAAACGCCGAACGGCTTTGGAGCTGCTGCGTTTTACCGATCTCGAATGTCACTACGGCGCCCGCGAAATTTTCAGCGGGCTTTCCGGGGTGCTCGCCGAGGGCGAGCGGATCGGCCTGGTCGGTCCAAATGGGGCCGGCAAGTCGTCGTTGCTGCGGCTGCTCGCCGGAGTCGACATGCCGTTCGGCGGCACGATCGTTCGAGCACGTGGGGTGGCCTTCGGCTACCTCGCGCAGAGCGTCGCCGATGAAACGCGCGCAACGCTCGACGAGCTGGTGACCGCGGCACTCGAACGCTCGCCCGAGCACGAGCGCGGCATCCGCGCGAAAACGTTGCGAATCATGCTCGCCGCTTTCGGCTTCAGCGACGACGACCGCGAGCGTTCCCTCGCGACGTTCTCCGGCGGCCAACGCGCAAAGGCTGCGCTCGCGCACGTTCTCATCGATGATCCGGCATACTGCATCCTCGATGAGCCGACCAATCACCTCGACATCTCGACGGTGCGATGGTTGGAATCGTATCTCGCAAACGATCGGCGGTCGTACCTGATCGTCTCGCACGACCGCTATTTTCTCGATCGCGTTGCGACGCGCATCTGGGAACTCGATCGCGGCATCCTGCACGTCTATCCGCCGGCGGCGCACGCATACGAAGCATTCGTCCAGGCGCGCGAGGAGCGACGCGAACGGGAGCGGCGCTCGTACGATACGTTTGTCGCCGAACGTGACCGGGCACGGTCAACCGTCGCCGGATTGCGCGCGACGTTGACCTCGTCGAACTACAGTCAAGTCCGCAGCCGCGAAAAACAGCTCGAACGCCTCGAACGTGAGGCGGTCGCGCCTCCTCCGCCGCCGTCAAAGTCGATCTCCGTCGCTCTCGACGCGTCGCGCCGCCGCGGAACCGGCTTCGCGTGTGAGATCGCGGGGCTTACGAAGCGTTACGACCGTACGTTATTCGAAGACGTCACGCTCGACATTGAGCGCGGCGAACGGCTCGCGATCGTCGGACCGAACGGTTCGGGCAAGTCGACCTTCATTCGCATTCTCGATGGAACGGTCGATGCCGATGCGGGATCGGTTCGATTCAACCCCGCGTCGACCGTTGCGAGCTTTGCGCAAAACGCGCAAGAGGAGCTCGAAGGTGCAAGCAGCGCCGTCGAAGCGGTCATGCAGATGCCGGGCACGAGCGACCAACGCGCGCGCGAATTGCTCGGGCGCTTGCGCATCAGCGGCGACGACGCCGACAAGGCCATTTCCTCATTTTCCGGCGGCGAACGCCGCCGCATCATGCTCGCGCGCCTCATGGCACAGCGCGCGGACGTGTTGCTGCTCGACGAGCCCACGAACGATCTCGACATCGAGTCGCAGGAAGCATTGGAATCGGTCCTCGCGGAGTACGAAGGAACGATCGTCATGGTCTCGCACGACCGCTACTTCCTTTCACGCCTGTGCACGTCGGTTCTCTGGATCGAGGACGGCCGCTGGGGCTTCATCGACGGATCCTACGACGACTACGAGCGCTCGGCCGGCGAACGCGAACGAACCGCGCTCGAACAGCGCGTTACTCCCCCGCGCGAGAAAACGTCCTCGCTGACGCCATTGAAGGTTCGCTCGAAACTGCAGACGCGGATCAATAAGCTCGAGCGCGAGATCGAGCGGTTGGATGCGCGTAAAGCCGAGATCGACGCGCTCTTCGCCGATCCGTCGCTGTACGAGGATCGCACACGGGTCCACGACCTCGAACGCGAGCGCGAAGCCGTCACCGCCCTGAGCGCGCGGACCGTTGAGGAGTGGGAGTCGGCGCTCATGGAGTTCGAGACGCTCGCGTAACTAGACGCTAGCGGTGCCGATCAACCCGTTGCGGGTCACCAGTTGCGCGAGTTGCGCTTCGGACCAGCCTTCGGTTCCGGACGGACGCACCGGCAACACCATATAGCGTGCGTCGGCGGTGCTATCCCAAACGGCAACGCGCGTCTGCTCGGGCAACACGACGCCGAATTCGGCGAGCACGCCGCGCGGATCGCGCACCGCTCTCGCGCGGTATTCGGCGCTCTTGTACCATGCCGGCGACGGGCCGAGCAAGGCGATCGGATAACACGAGCAGAGCGTGCAGACGATGACGTTGTGCAATTCGGGCGTATTCTCGACGACCCGCAGGCGCACATCAGACCAATGCGAGAGATCGATTCCAAGCGTGCGCACCGCCGTATTGGCGTCGGCGAGCAGCGCCGCTTTGAAATGCGGGTCGGACCACGCGCGCGCGACCACGCGATAGCCGTTCTCCGGACGAGCCGAGAGCAAGAAGCGCTCGACGACGGCATCCAGCTCGGCTTCGGTCGTCAATCCGGCCGACTCCAAGCGCGCGACGAAGGCTTTGACTTGATTTGAGACCGCGGCGCTGCGTTCGTGGTCGTGGCCGCTCATGCGTCGGCCTCCAAGTATGCAGCGAACAGATCCGCGTAAACGACGTCGCTCGACCCGTCCGGGAAGAGTTCGGGCGCGCGAAATGCGACCGTATACAGCGTCGATTCGACGGCACGTGCGCCATCACGTACGACCGCGTCCGGTAGCGGATAGCGACCCAGCATGGCCGTGATCACGCCGGACTTGTTCTCCAGATAGTGCGGCAGCCGCGTGTGCCCGCTATGCCGTGTCTTCGTCCGCACGCGCGATCCGATGTCAAACATCGACCAAGACCTTCTTCTCATCGACGAGCCGTTGGATGGCGACGAACCACCGTTCGTAATATGACGCGCGCCGGTACTCATCGGGCTGCATCCGTTCGATCGCATCGCGAAACTCGTCGAGCGTGTAGGTCCCGCGTTTGAGAAAGAAACGGTTGAGCGCAAACACACGAGCCTCCCATTCGTGATGAAACGGCTCGTCGGTGCCGCTCGTATCGATCGCACCGAATCCGTACGATCCCCCGATGTCAAACGCGCTCCCCATGACCTCTGCTTTGTCCCTTGCGGGCGAGGCGACCTTCGCTGTCGTAGGCACCGCCGTGTAGGCTGCCTAAGAGCATCGGTATGAGCTCTGCGATCGAACGCGCCATTACGATTGAAGACCTCCGGCGACTGGCCAAGCGCCGTTTGCCCCGCGTCGTCTTCGACTACATTGACGGCGCAGCCGAACGCGAGATTACGTTGCGTCGTAACAGCGAGGCATTTGAACGGATCGTCTTTCGGCCAAAGTCGGCGGTCGCAAGCGCCCCTTGTACGATTGGAGCGACGGTCGTTGGCACCCAATTCGATCTGCCGTTTCTTCTCGCACCCGTCGGAAGCAGCCGGATGTTTTGGCCCAAGGGCGAGTGCGTTGCAGCGCGGTGCGCGGGAGACGCGGGAACCGGTTACATTCTCTCGACGTTATCGGGCTGCGCGATGGAAGACGTCGCCGCGTCGACGCACGGTCCGAAATGGTTTCAACTGTATATCATCGGCGGACAATCCGTCGCAATGCGCGCGATCGAACGGGCGAAAGCGGCGGGTTTCAGCGCGCTCGTGGTGACGATCGACACGCCGGTTGCGGGATTGCGCGAGCGTGACGTGCGCGGCGGTGCCAAAGAACTTGTCGGCGGAAATCCGTTCAAGATCGCACCGTATGCCGGACAGATTCTCTCGAAGCCGTCGTGGCTTGCCGGTTTCCTTGCCGACGGCGGCCTGATGAAGTTTCCGAACATTCTGCTCGACGACGGCCCGATGGGATATGAAGATGCGGGTGCAGCGCTCGGTGACTCCGCCGTGGATCTGCGCGATTTCGAGTGGATCCGGCGCGCGTGGAACGGGCCGCTCATCGCAAAGGGCGTGCACACGGCCGAGGACGCGCGACGCGTCGTCGATGCGGGTGCCGACGCGGTGGTGGTCTCCAACCACGGCGGACGACAACTCGACGGCGTCGCCGCGACCATCGAGGTCCTACCCGAAGTGGTCGCGGCAGTCGGGGGCGAGGTCGACGTGTTGCTCGACAGTGGGATTCGACGTGGGAGCGACATCGTCAAGGCTCTCTGCTTGGGCGCACGGGCCGTACTGGTGGGACGCGCGTACGCCTACGGACTCGGTGCGGCGGGCGCGGCAGGCGTTCGGCGCGCCATCGAGATTCTGCGCGACGATGTCGCTCGAACGCTCAACCTGCTCGGTTGCCACGACGTGGCGGAACTCAACGATTCGTTCGTTCGTTGATGGATCAGGTTTCAATCCTTCCATCGAGGTGACTCATGCACCGGACCGCCACAACACTACTTCTCGCGCTCGGATTCGCGGCAGCGTCGGTAACCGTCGCACGCGCGCAAGTCTTCGGATACGGATACGGGGCTCCATCGGGTTCATACCAGCGTAGCTGCAGCAACGCGCAGATGCGCGGCAACGTGCTGACCGCGGCGTGTACCAACGACAACGGTCAAAGCGTCTGGTCTTCACTCGACGTGAGCCGCTGTTCGGGAGATATCGCTAACTATAACGGGCATTTGACGTGCCCCGGCGCCTACAACAATGGCGGTTACGGCTATAACAATGGCGGCTACGGCCGAGGCCGCGACGATGACGACAACGATGACAACGGTCGCGATCGTGACCATGGACGCGGGAACCATCGCGACCGCGGACGCGGAAACGGCGGATACAACAACGGGCGTGGCCCCGGCAACGGCGGCTACGGCTACAACAACGGCGGCTATAATGGCGGCTACGGATACGGATTGCCGCCGGGATCGTATCAGCAGAGCTGTCAAAACGCCCGCATGAACGGCTCGACGCTGTCCGCATCGTGCACCGCAGTCAACGGCGCGTGGATCAACTCGTCGCTCGACCTTCGCCGCTGCAATCAGGGTGCCGACATCTACAACCGCAACGGCCGCCTCGGCTGCTACTAGCCCGCGCGTCGTCGGCCGCCGCGACTAGAGGGCGCGCGCGTCGTCAGCCGACGCGCTCGCCTCGTCGATATCCTCGTAGCTTTCTATTCGCTGCAGTACATCCGATCTGACGTCGTCCGGCGCATCTTCGCGCTCGACGACGTCGCGTTCCTCATCTTGCTCCATCGCTTCGAATTCGCTCTGCGTCGGCTCATCGTCCGTGTGCCGGAGCCGCCTGCGCTCGCTCACGCGGGCGCTCCGGCGTGACCGATCGCGTGCATCACTTCCGCGACATTCTTATACTCGTGACGCTCCGAAAGACGCTGGAGGTCCTTGAGGACATTTTCGCCGGCGTTGTTCTTGATTGCGGTCTCGAGAAGCTGCTTACGCCTTGCGGGGAAATCTACGCCCTTCATCGCGTGGGCAATCGCGGAATACTCGGAAAACGGGGTCGCGTTCATCGTGGTGCCTTTCTTGAACTGGTAGCGCCTCTATGAAACGCCTGCGGTGTGAAGATGCCGTGACGGACGCGCGAATTGCGCGTTTCGGATAGGCGCCGCTCTTTGCGGACCGTTACAATCATCGCGAAGGGAACGTCTGATCATGGGGCTTTGGAAAGGTCTAGCCGCCCTCGTCGCGTCGGTCGCGATCGCCGGCATCGCGATGCCCGGCTCGGCACAAGAAGCAACGCCCGCGGCGTCACCAACTCCGCGCGTCCAAATCGCGATCGCTCCGTATATTTGGCTTCCGACGCTTCGATCGAACGTTCAGTACACGATCCCACAGCTTCCGAACGGAACGACGCCGGGCGGCGGTACGTCATTCGTAGACAACGTGCAAGTCGGACCGGGCGATTACTTGAGCAAAGTGAATTCAGCGGGAATGCTCGCCTTTGAAGTTCGCAGCAGCGATCTTGAATTGATCGGCGACTACATCTTCATGAATCTCAACAGCAATGCGACGATTGCGTCGACGTTGCCCGGGCCGCTTGGGGGGCAAGTTCCCGTCTCGTTCGCCACGAACAGCCATTTCTCGTCGTCGATCTGGGAGCTAGCAGCGGGCGTTACGTTCGTTCGCGGGCGAAGCGGCGACGCCAGCGTGTTTATCGGAACGCGCCACGCCCCGCTCAAAGCCAATCTCGATTACACCGCGACAATCGGCGCTTCCGGTGCGCTTTCCCGATCCGGCTCGACGCGCGTTTCGCAGGCAACCGATGACGTGATCTTCGGCTTCAACGGGTCGGTCGTCATCGGTAACCACTGGTTCGTGCCGTATTACATCGACATGGGCTCGGGGGCGAATCAACAGACGTGGCAAGGGTACATCGGCGTCGGATACGGGTTCCAGCATGGGCAACGCCTCATTGCGACGTACCGGACGCTCAACTATTACGGCTTCCCCGCGGACGCGCCGATCACAAAGTTCGTGATGAGCGGGCCGATGCTCGGCTATAAATTCAGCTTGTGAGCAAGAGCACGACGTCGCGAGGCGACGTGCGCGACGATCGCCAGATGGATGAGGATCGCGATGGCCAATCCCGCCGTTTGCTCGCGCGCCGTCGCATGTCCGACCGTGCCGAGTACCCACAAACTGGCGCCGCCGAGCGGCACAAAGAGTGCGAGACTCGTCCATAACCCGGGATTATACTCGCGGCGCACCGCGGCTACCGCGATGTGCAAGATACCGTTGACGACGCCGAGATCCACGGCGATCGCGCCAAATCCGGGTGCGACGAGAACGCCGGCGTAGATGCCGGCAAGGATGACGCCCCACACGCCGATCGAGTTGATGACGAAGGCCGCCCCCGGCGAGAGGACGACCAGACCGTTTCCAATCGTTGCGTTGACGTAGCGGCAGAAGCAGTTCTCGTGGTGTTCCTCAAATTGGTGGAACAGGTACATCGGCAACTGCGCAGTGAGGGTCATCGCGACGAGGCCCGCCCAAATATCGATGAGCGGAAGCAGCGCCGTCAACAACACGGCGGAGAAGAGCGCCGCATACGGCCACTGCCATCGGTCGATCAGCCACTCAAGGGCACTCCGTGCGTTCACTCCGATCCTCTCCGCGGTTCGTCCCTGGAATCGCGCGCTTCGTCCCACGTGCCAGGCGGACTGCACCGCGCACGCATATACTTCGCCCATGACGCGCTCGCAATCCCCGCATTTGGTACCCGCGCTCTGGTACGTGGGCGTGTGGACGGCGCTGGTCATCACCTGGGCGCTCCAAATCGCTCCCGGGCTTTCCGCCGGCGGGCGGATCCCGTGGGGCCACGCCTTTGCGCTGGCTGCGATCAATTTCTACTCGACGGCGGTCGTTGCGATTCCGTTGACGATCGTCGCATGGAGGCGCGGGATCGAGCGCCATCACGTTGCGCGTTCGCTTTTCCTCTACACCGCCATCATCGCGGCCGCCAGCGTCGTACGCTTCGTCCTCTTCATCCCGCTCCTTGCACTCGTTACCGGAAGCCATTACACCCTTGGCTACGAACTGCGCTATGCGTTCGTTCCGCAGTTCGTCGGCCTGGCGACGCTGCTCGCGGTCGTCCTCGCCGTGCGTTCGGTGCAGCTCTCGCGCGAGTTGGCCGACGCACGGCTTGCGGCTCTGCAATCGCAATTACAACCGCATTTTCTCTTCAATACGCTCAACGCGGTGTCGACGCTCATGCACACGGACCCAGCGGCGGCCGACGAGATGCTCGCGGGACTGTGCGATCTCCTTCGTCATACCTTGCGCGGCTCGCAGCGACCCGTGGTTTCGCTGGACGAAGAGTTGATGGTCGCATCGCACTATATCGATATCATGAAGCATCGCTTCCCTCGGCGCATTCGGGTCGTCGTCGACGTGCCGTTCGATCTTCGGCAAACGCCGGTTCCCTCGATGATGCTGCAGCCGCTGCTCGAAAACGTCTTCGCTCACGCCATGGACGAACCCAATCGAACGAGTGAAGTCTCGATACGAGCGGAGCGCATCAAAGACCGCGTGCGTTTGATGATTACCGACAACGGACCCGGTCTACAAAGCGCGCCGGACGCTCGAAAGGGAATCGGCGTCGACAATACCCGCCGGCGACTCGAAGCGGCGTTTGGTCCCGCGGCGCGACTCGTCTTGCAAAACGCCGGTACCGGCGGCGCCGAAGTCACCATCGAGATACCCGCGGCGGTACCGGCGTGATTCGCGCGATGATCGCCGATGACGAGGCACCCGCACGCGAGAAGCTGCGCCTGCTTCTCGCCGAACACGCCGACGTCGAAATCGTTGCCGAATGCGACAGCGGCATCGATGCGCTCGAGCGCATCGTCGAACTCGACCCGGACCTCGTCTTTCTCGATATTCACATGCCCGGCATGACGGGCCTTGCCGTTCTGCAATCCCTGCCGGAGTGCGATCGGCCGAGCGTGATCTTCGTAACGGCATACGACGAGCATGCGATCGCGGCATTTGATGTCGAGGCGATCGACTATCTGCTCAAGCCCTTCACGCGCGAGCGTTTCGTCCGCGCCCTCGAGCGATACCGCGCGCGCGAGCACGACGACGGCAGCGTCGATTACGGAGCGCGCGTATCGCGCGCGCTCGAACGCGCGGCGCCGGCTTTTCCCTACGACCGAATCCCGCTGAGGATGGAGAACGGAACCGCGCTGCTTCCCATCGACGACCTCGATTGGGCCGAATCGGAGGCGAACTACATCCGCATCCATGCCGGGAAGTTGGAGGCGCGCTTACGGGAGACGATGGACATCTTTTACCGTCGGCTTCCGGAGGGACGGTTCATCCGCATCCACCGTTCGATCGTCGTTGCGGTCTCACGTATCGTCCGCATCGAACCGTGGGCAAATAGCGAGTACATCCTCGTGCTCGGCAACGGAACGAAGCTCAAGAGCAGCCGCGCCTATGCATCCGCTATCCGCGCGCTGACGGCATAACATTCGTCCCTGCAATGGCGCAAGCCGTCCCACAGTGATCGCAAACCGTGGGATAAACCGGCAGCATGAACTCATCTCAACGATCGGAGTTCATGATGAAGCGCACGCTCTTTACGACCCTGGCCCTTACGATTGCCTGCACGGCGCTCGCGCCCGCCGCCGTCAACGCACGCCCTTCGCTCCCGCTTCCTACGATCGCGAAGCCGCCCGCCCTCAACGGAAGAATCGACGCAACGTGGGCGACAGCCGCAAAGGCCGCCCTGGCCTGGGATTTTAGCTTTCGAAGGACCGCGCCGGAAGCGACGACGGCGTATCTCGCTGCGGATCGGCACTATCTCTACGTCGCGTTCGCGGCGCGCCAACGCGAACCGCTCATCGCCACCCAACTGACGAGCGGTGCGCCGCTCGATAACGACGACTTCGTTCGCATCTCGCTCTGGCCGGCAGGCGAATCGGGATTCGAGTACCGCTTTTCGATCAACCCGGCGGGTACCACGTATGCTACCTCGTCCGAAAACCTGGACTTCTCGCCCGATTGGCGCGCGGCCGCGCGCGTAACGCCGCACGGCTATACCGTTACCGCGCGCATACCACTCTCGGTCATCCGAAGCAGCGCCCATGGCTCGTGGCGCGTCCAATTCGATCGCCAAATTCGAAGCAGCAACGAGCTCCTGGAATGGGCGTTTAGCCCGGCACAGGTCGCGACCGACAGCGTGCTCTATGCCGGACTGCTGCAAGCGGCGGCCACGAGTTCTCTCGACGCACGAACCAAGCCGCGCGTCGCAATCTACGGTTTGAGCAAAACGTCGGGCGCGGGAGGCGGCACGATCATGACGGCCGGATTGGACGCCTCGATCCCGTTGACACCCACCGCATCGTTCATCGCATCCGTTCATCCGGACGACTCCAACGTAGAGATGGATCAGCAGAGCATTTCGCCGACCGTCTTCGCTCGACAGTACACCGAGGTACGCCCCTTCTTCACCCAGGGCGCAAACTATTACAACACCTTGACGTGCAACGACTGCGTCAGCTATCCGCTCTTGTACACGCCGGGTATTCCCACGCCGCGTACCGGATATGCCATCGAAGGCGTTGCAGGCCAGGTGTCTTTCGCAGGGTTCGATGCAATCGGGGCATCACGCAACGACAACGCCCAAGCCTTGCACTGGAAGTCGCCCGATCAACGCTACGCGCTCGACTATCAGCGTACCGGCGTCGATTTTCCCGGTTTGCACGACACGGCAGCGTACTACGAAATGCAGGCAGGCAACGGGCACAACTTCGGTGCCTATGCGGTGTTCGGCGGCGAGCATGGAACGCTCGTGACCAAACCCGGCAGCGGCCGTTACCGCGAATACGGTCTTGGTTTCTATAGTGCCAAAGCTGCGGCGTTCCTGGCCTTCCACGACGTGGGCAAGCAGTACGCACCCGTGGACTCACTCACCACGATCAACGGCGTTCGCGGGCCGTCACTCTTCCTTGCGCGCGAGTGGGATTTCCGTCGCGGGTCGCTCGTGCAGAGCATCAAGCCGACGATCGACCTGCAGCGCCTCCACGACGCGCAAGGGCGTCAGAACTATGGCGATAACAGCCTGAGTGTCGACATTGAAACCTGGCACCAGCTGTCACTCTCGCTAAACGCCGGCTCGACCTTCATTCGATTGCCGAACACGAGCGGCGCGCTTTCGAATCAAAACGGCGTCGCCGCGACCTATCGAAGAAACTCGTCGACGCCGATCGGCTTTTCCTACAACGCCGGCGAGTTCGGTGACGGAAGGTTATTCAGTTCGCAATTCTTCGCGGCCGCGCGTATCGCGCGAATCGCGACGCTCTCGCTTCAAGCCGCGCAAACCGAGCAGCGTTTGCGCGACGGATCGGTCTTGCGCCAATCCCTCGAACGCGCCTCGCTCGCCGTGCAAATCGGTCCGAATGAATCGATCGCGCTCGGCTGGCGGCGCATTGCCGGCACGGGTCCCGTGTTCTTCAATGCCCCGCAAGATATCGATGCAACAAATCTTTCGTTGGCGTATCACAAGCGGTTTGGATCCGAAGAGCTCTATCTCGCCTACGGGTCTCCGAACACGCTCTCCACGCAGCACGCCATCCTTTTCAAGATCATCAAGTACGTGGGTGCGGAGAAAGGGACGTGAAGCGCCGTCCTCACGAAAGCCGGGCGGCGGCATGTTCGAGCGAGGTGCGGATTTCGTGGTCTGCGTATCCGCGGCGCCGAAGCCCGGCGACGAACTCCGCAACGTCGCCGCGCAAGGTTCCGGTTCGGCGTTTTACCTCTTCTGAGGGAATCGAGGCCGCAACGTGCGTTCCGCGGCGCCCATCACTTGTTAACCACCCGCTCTCCTGAAGATCGGTATACGCGCGAGCGACGGTGTTCGGCGCAACGCGCAGATCGCTCGCCAATTGACGGACCGTCGGTAACGCCTCGCCCGGGCCCAAGTCACCGCGTTCGATAAATGCGCGCAGTTGCGTACTGATCTGTTGATAGGGCGGGACGTCGAGCTCCGGATCGACGGAGAGTATAAGCCTATTCACGACGCAAGCGACGTGCGCGAAATGCTTCTGGCGTAGAGCGTTTTCCAACCCAACAAAACGGCGCCCGCAAGCGGCGGCACCAAAGCGCTCAGGCGATCGACGCCGCCCGGCAGTCCAGAAATGAAGACGAACGCCGTTAGCGCCGCGAGGCTCAGTACGCACGTATTTCCGGTACGAATCGCGCGCGTCTCGCTGTCCACGACTTGTTCGGCCTCGAGGTCGTCGCCCGAGAGAATAGGCGGGGCGCTCGCAATCCGCCACGACACGGCGAGCATCGCGCTGATGCAAAGCGCGATCGTCGCCGCGGTCAGGCGGCTTGCCGGGTCGAGGATGAACGGTATGAGAATCAGCGAGGCGAGCGCGGCGATAACGATCCAACCGAGTAACACCGGATCGACGTGACGCGACCGTCCGAGCAGCGCCGAGCGACGGCGCGGTGCGCGTTCCTCCACCACCTGATCGGTAATGCAACGCGCCACCAGCGCGAGGCACAGGAGCGCGTAGCCGATCGACGGCGTAATGCGATGAGATAGAACAACGGCCGCGACGAGAAAACCGACCGCGGAGACAGCATAGCGCGCCGCCGGCGACCGCCGCTCCCGCGCATCATCGGCGAGCTTGAGACGGTCGCTTTGCGAAGACACGGTTGCGCGTTCCGCGGCGCGCGAGCGGGCTTCACGCGCGGCATCGATCCCCCACCACAAGAACGTCACACCCGCATAAAGACCCGTGAAGCCGATGGCATACACGCCATTGCGAAAATCCGCTAGCTGCAACATGCGCCCTCCGTGCTGTAGCGCGCCGGTTTGTATCAGACAAGGTAATACAAACACTCGATTGTGTCAACAAGCCTAATACAAACGATAATGCCGGCTCGGG
>DASSZO010000271.1:0-6803 GCA_035702815.1 Candidatus Aquilonibacter sp.
CATCCTGTCATCCCGAGCCTGTCGAGGGACCGCGACATCCTGTCATCCCGAGCCTGTCGAGGGACCGCGACATCCTGTAATCCCGAGCCTGTCGAGGGACCCGACATCCTGTCATCCCGAGCCTGTCGAGGGACCGCGACATCCTGTCATCCCGAGCCTGTCGAGGGACCCGACATCCTGTCATCCCGAGCCTGTCGAGGGACGTCCTTCGACAAGCTCAGGATGACACGGGGGACACTCAGGATGACACTTGGGGTGTGACAAGCTCGTCCTTCGACAAGCTCAGGATGACACGGGGGGCGTGGCAAGGTCGTCCTTCGACAAGCTCAGGATGACACGGGGGACACTCAGGATGACACGGGGGGCGTGACAAGCTCGTCCTTCGACAAGCTCAGGATGACAACGGTACGCCAAGGGTTTTTTCGATTGCGGTGGTGCCGTGGGGGGTTATGGTTAGGGCGCGGTCGCGGGGGTTGTTGGTGACCCATCGGCGGTCGAGCATGACGTGCAGGATGGCGGCGCCGAGTGCGCCGGCGAGATGATCGCGGCGTTCGGTCCAGTCGAGACAGGGGCGTGCGAATGTGCGTTTACGCAGGCGCAGCGCATCGCAATCGATGCCGAGCGCCGCAAAGAAGTGCGATCCGCGTTTGGTCACGTCGTAGATTCCGTCACGGCGCGCGAGAATGCGCCGGCGTTCGAGCGACTCGCCGATCGCGACGCCGAGCTTGCCTGCAGCGTGGTCGTAACACGTTCGCGCTACGCGCAAGCGCTCCATCAACGTATGCGCGCGAAGTGAGGAAACGGGTGCAACGGGTGCAATCGAACCGAGCACTTCGATTGCGTGCGCGATCTCGGGCGTTCGCAAGCGAAAGAATCGATGGCGTCCCTCGCTTCGCGCGACGATCAATCCGCCGTCGACCAGTTTGGCTAGATGGTTGCTCGCACTCTGCGGCGTTGCGCCTGCTCGCAGCGCAAGATCGCTTGCCGAGCGTTCGCACCCGTCGAGCAAGTGCAGCAGTATCGCCGAACGCGCCGGATCGGCGATCAAGCGGGCGACGGCGCTAAGATCCGGGTTCACGCTCCGATCGTATCACATCGACGGTTCAGCCGGACCTGAACTATCGAATCGCGATCAGGCCGTCGCCTTCGCGGTCTGCGATCCAAAACGACCGCCCGTCGAACGCCACGCTGCGCGCTTCGAACGGAATCGCGCAAAGAACCTCAGGCACCGGACGTTCCGCGTCAACGTCAAGCGCGCCGAATCGCGCATCGCCCCATTCGTCGTCGACCGTCAGAAGATACAGTCTTTCGCGCGCAAACGTCATACCGACCGGACGGCGCTCGAGCGCAACCGCACGTACAACCTCGCCGCGCTCATTGAGTTGAAGCAGTTGCATATCCCACGCTTGCGAAAGCCACAGCGAATGTCCGTCAAAGGCGAGAAACGAGCCCGAAAGATTCGGACACGCGATGCGTTCCTCGCTAAAACCGGCATCTGCCGTATAGCGCATGATGTAGCGGTCGTCGGCGTCCTCGCCGAAACCGACGACGACACGAAGTCCGCCGGGGACCGCAGTTATACCGAATGGTTCTCCGGGCGGGGTTACCTCGTGCGTGATTGCCAAGGTTGCGGGATCGATGGCGCTCATGCGATTGGTTGCGCAACTCGCCACCCACAGGCGTGTGCCATCCCACGCAAGTCCTTGCGGGGCGCGGACGGGCGAGTCGTAGCGCATGAATTCCATCGATCAGTACTTCAGATACGTGTCGGCCGCCATCTCGCCGAGTAACTCGCCGGCGTGGTGCGTCGCGTCCTTGTTGACGTCGAGGCTCGATTTTCCCGGCATTCGGTTGATCCAAAACGCAAACGCGACGTGGTGTCCGCTGCGCGTCGTCGTGTATCCCGCGAGCCCTTTGGTCACCAAGCCACGATCGTTGAGGAGATCGGCGCTCCCCCAACTCCCCGTTTTCGCGAACACTTTTCCATCCGCCGGCGAACCGTTCTGAACGTTGTACAGCGTGCCGTCGACGCCGAGAATCGGCAAGCCCTTGCGCATGACGCCGAACCACGGTTGTTTGGCAGCCCACGCCAAATAGTGCACCATGAAGTCGGGCGTAAAGAAAGCGTGACCGCCCAAGCCGTCTTGCTGCACCGCGCTCGTTACCGGAAGCCCGGCCTTCGTCAAGAGCGCGCGTTCTTGCGCAAAGGCCGTCTTGAGAAAGTCGCCTTTCGCTTGCGCGGGCCCGTAGATCGCCCACGTGAATGGCATCAACGCCGCGTGCGTGTTATGGCTCACTTTCAGCGTCACTTTGACGTCTTCGCTAAACGGCGGCGACACGTGCTGCGCGATCCGATTGACGTCCTTATACGCAGGCGAAGCGTTCGTCTCGACGGGTGCCGGCGCGCCCGCGGGAGGCGTGACCGTAACGCCCGCTTGATCCAATACCGCGGTAAACGCCATCTGCGCGAACACTTTCGGTTCGGGGATCGGATAGTCGTCGAGAATCGATTTTCCGGCGGGAACGGTGCCGCTCATCGTGAGCGTGCGCGTTCCGTCAGGGTTGCGCGTATCGTTCCATGACGGTTCGTAGTTTGCATCGCTCGCGCTCGTTTTCATCTTGTCGACAACCTTGACGTATCCGATATCCGGCGAGAGCGCGATCGTGACGGGATCGCCCGGTTGCGCGCCGCCTTTGAGCGTAACGTCGATCACGTTGTCATTGATGATGATCGGAGACACGACGGTTCCCGTCCCGGCTTCCGGCGGCTGATTTGGGAAGAGCGACGTGTCGACGACGACGTTGCCGTCAACGTGTTTGATGCCCGCTTGCGTCGAAATCTGCGTTGCGAACTCGCGCAGCACCGCGAGCGGATCGCCGGGAACGGCGCGCGTGTCGAGCGATCCGCCGTAGATGTGGTCCTCGTTCTCGAATGCCAGCGTTCCGTCGGGCTGGATGCGCTGTGAAAGATTCGGATCGCCGCTTGCGACGAGCACGACGTCGCCGTGCAGCGTTCCGGCCGCATCGACGGGTCCGGTTCGATACACGTTGGTCGTCCAACGAAAGTTTGGGCCGAGAATCGAAAGCGCGGTTCCGGTGGTTACGAGCTTCGTCGTCGATGCCGCTTCCATGAGCGTCTGCGGATTGCGCGCGTAGAGCACGCGTCCGGTGTCGAGGTCGTACACCTCACCCGAAACGATCGCGTGCGCGAGTTCCGGACGCGTTGCAACCGCGTCGAGCGGCGATTGCGCGGCGAGCGCGGGCGCGGCGATGAGCGACAGGAGCATTCCGGCGGCGAGCGCGCGTTTCATGATGGCGGGCCTCCTTATGGACAGACGGTGTACCAGGCATCGAGATTCCGATGTTTGAGGAGCGCGTAGTATCCGGCGCTCTTGGCTTGCGGGCAGTCGGTGCCCGTAAAGGTCGCGGCCGTGGTCAGGTCGGTGTACTCGACCGTGATGACCGCCTTTGCGGCGGCGCGCATCGGTGCGAGCTGCGCGCACCAGCCTTGCTGCCAGCAATCCTCATCGATCGCAAAATCAAACGAGGGCAACAGCGCCTGCAATTGATCGGCGTCGTTCTTGAGCGCGATGCTGAGATGGCGCGCGTGCGCGAGCGACGCGATCCAGGTATTGTACGCGATCTGATCGCTCGCCGTCAGCGCAAATCCCGTCGCGTTTTGATACCCGTCGATGTTGTCGGGCTCGACCGCATCGAAACCTTTGGACGCGCACGTATCGAACCGCGCGTTCATGATCGGTCCGAGCAGATCCATGCGCCGAATATCGAGCCAATTTTCGCCGGGCCACCCGGCGTACGCCGAACCGATCACCGCCGGCGGAAACGACGACGCATCGGGTCGCCAGTTTTCGAATGCACCGACGTTGATGTAACACACCGCGTGCCGTCCGAGCGCGTGCAGCGCCGCAACGTCGCTGCTCGTTGCGTCGAACGCGTCGATATCGTAGACGGTTGCCGGCGCGGTGGTATCGAGCGGTGCGCTCAGAATCCACTGAAACGAATCGGTGGTCGACGGCGCCCACATCGCCGGCGAGGACGTCGGCGCGGGCGCGCTCGACGGAGGAAGCGTGGCGGAGGCGCTTCCGCCGCCTCCGCCGCACGCAGCCAGAACGAAGAGAACGAGGGTCAGCAGTCGTCTCACGAACGGACGGCCGCGAACGCCTCCTCGAGTTTGATGGTTCCCTTGTAGATCGCGCTGCCGACAATGCACGAATCGACCGCCGGCGGCGCTTCCTTGACGAGCTTTTTGATGTCGTCGATCGTACGCGCACCACCGTTCGCGGTAATCTTCACTTCCGCGGCCGATGCAAGCGATTGCAGCGCCTCGATGTCGTAGCCCTCACCCATGCCGTCGCGGCGAATCTCGGTGAAGACGATGCGCGTGACACCCCACGTCGCAACGCGCTTGACCAACGAGTCACGATCGACGGGGGTGCTTTCGAGCCAACCGCGCGTCGCGACGTGCGTTCCGCGCGCGTCGATTGCGGCAATGACTTTCTCGCCGTACTGATTGAGAATGTAGCGCGCGACTCGCTCGTCGTCGACGAGCACGGTGCCGACGATCACTTCCGATGCGCCCGCCTCTAAACGCACGCGCACGTGTTCGGCGGTGCGAACGCCGCCGCCGACTTGCACCGGAACGTTGACGCTGCGGCAAATCTCGCCGATGAGTTCGAGGTTGTTCCCGTGCCCGAAGGCTGCGTCCAAATCGACGACGTGCAGCCGCTGGGCGCCGGCGTCGACGAACGCCTTCGCTTGCGCCACGGGATCGTCGGAATAGACGACGGCGGTCTTGAGATCTCCGCGTTCCATGCGGATGATTTTACCGCCACGAAGGTCGAGTGCGGGTATGACGATCATGCGCTTCCTACTGTTGCCGCGGTGCGTTGTTCGATCGGCACGTACGGTCCGGGCGGCGGTCCGACGTACGTGGCTTGCGGACGGATCAACCGGTTATCGTGAAGTTGCTCGAGGATGTGCGCGCTCCAGCCGGCGATGCGGCCACAGGCGAACAGACACGTATACTCATCGCCGGGAATGTCGAGATCGGCCATGAGCGGCGCCGTATAGAAATCGACGTTGGCGTAGATCTTGCGATCCGGCTTTTCCTCTGCCAAGATGCGCTGGCTCTGAACCTCGAGCTCGCGCGCGATCGCATACCATTTCGTGTCGCCGCGCTGTTCCGACAAACGCTTGGCGATCGCATCGAGGTGCTTCGCACGCGGGTCGCGCACGCGATACTCGCGATGTCCCATGCCCATGATGCGATGGCCTTTGGAGAGCTCGTCGCGCACAAACTTCTCGGCCTTCTCGGGCGAACCGATGGCAACGATATTGTTGTACGAAGCGCTTGCAGCGCCGCCATGAAGGTCGCCGGTGAGCGTCGCGATTGCGGCGGTGACCGAGGCGTAGATGTCGGCGCGCGTCGAGGCCGTCACACGCGCGGAAAACGTCGACGCGTTGTACGAGTGATCGGCGAGAAGCACCATGTAGGTGTCGATCGCGTCCTCTTCGATGTCGGTCGGCACGCGGCCGGTGCGCATATAGAGGAAGTTTGCCGCGTGTGAGAGATCTGCACGCGGTTCGATCGGCTCGAGCCCGCGGCGAATACGGTCCCAGGCCGCCAGAATCGTCGTCATTTTCGCGATGAGTTCGATGGCGGTATGGACGTCGGAGACGTGTTCGCCCTTGTTGTTGACCGGCGAAAAGAGCGCGAGACCGCTGACGATCGTGCGCATGACATCCATCGGCCACGCCGTCTTCGGCACGTTCTGCATCGCCGCCACGAGCGGTTCGGGAAGCGTGCGCCGCGAGGAGAGTTCGCGCTTGAGCGATTCCAGTTCGTCGGCCGTCGGCAGATGACCGTAGAGCAGCAGGTGTACGATCTCTTCGAAACACGCGTTGGGCGCGAGATCGTCGATGTCGTAACCGCGATAGGTCAGGCGGCCGACCTGCCCTTCGACATTACTAAGAACCGTGGACCCGACGACGACGCCTTCAAGCCCGCGGTCGACAACCAAACCAGTGGTAGACAAATGTTCCTCCAGCGCAAACCGCCCTCGTCCGAGGGGGTATAGAGAGTTAGTGGAGGCGGCTGATGCTGCCTTCCTGCGACATTTGAGGGAGACCATTGGAAGCGTTAAATCTCACCCAGCGCCCGCCGCGTAAGACCACCGACGTCCTCGGCGGCGTCATCTTCATGGCTCGCACCGTCGACAAACTGCGCGCGACGCTTCCGGGAGGCGATGTGGGCGCGTACCAGATCCAAGGCTTCAGCAGCCGGATGCTCGAGATGCTCGCCATCGATGAAGAGGATCTGCGCTCGCTCGTCGCACTCGCGCAAACCGACGACGAGATCGCGCAGTGGGTGCTCAAGCACACTACGCAAGAGGCGCGCGACGCATGGAACAGCTGGATCAACGCCCAGACGCTACGCGAACGCCTCGACCGCCCAGGCTTCTTCGATCGCTACCCCGTCGCCCGCGATCTCCCCCCAGACACGACCATGATCGAAATGCTCAACTACGACGACACCGCCACCTTCGCCTAACCCCCCTCTGTCATCCCGAGCGCCCTCTTGTCATCCCGAGCCTGTCGAGGGACGTCCACCCTTTTGTCATCCCGAGCCTGTCGAGGGACGTCAAACCTTTTGTCATCCCGAGCTTGTCGAGGGACGCCACCCTTTTGTCATCCCGAGCCTGTCGAGGGACGTCAAACCTTTTGTCATCCCGAGCTTGTCGAGGGACGCCACCCTTTTGTCATCCCGAGCCTGTCGAGGGACG
>DASSZO010000020.1:0-2870 GCA_035702815.1 Candidatus Aquilonibacter sp.
GTCGACGAGCATGACTTGAACTATCCCGCGGTCGTCGACACCGGCGCGCTACGCGACGCATACAACATCAACGGTATGCCCGTTCACGTCTTCATCAACAAAGACGGAATCGTCAAAAAAATCGAGATCGGCGAACTCTCCAAGGCGGAGATGATCGCCGACGTCAAAACGGTTCTTTAGACCAAACGCTAACGTCGCGTGCAGGTATCGTTCCCGGTCGGGACGATCTTGCCGCCCGGCGTTCGTTTTGCGAACGTGCGAACGATCTTGCCGTCGGAGACTTTCCACGTGATGTACGGCTGCATATCGGGGGCTTTCGTGCCCGTCTGATAATAGCGGCCGGTCCAAATCCATGTGCCGTTGACGGGTTCGGGCGCCGTTAGTTGTGCGAAGCTGCCGTCGTTGTGATAGTCGTTGTAGACGTAGGCGTTCTCTTGTGCCAGCCAGCCGACGTACGCCGTCCCGCCGGGGTGCTTTGGATCCAGCCCGTATTGAACGATCGTCCAGTAGTCGCCGTCGGGGCTCGTGATCGACCACTGCGAATGGTACTGCGCGTTTCCGCAGGTCCAATTTCCACCGAAATCATTGAAGAACAGCGGCGCGACGTTGCTTGCCGCGGCCAGCACCAGTGCTGCAAACATAGACCCTCCTACGCATGACTGCTATGCAGCTTGTATGACGAGGGAATCCCCTTCAAGTGTGACATCCGCCGTTCCGCCCTCGCGAAGCTCGCCTCGAAGGATCGCGCTGGAGAGCGGGGTCGAGACGAAGTGCGAGACGGTCCGCCCGACGTACCGCGCACCGCTTCCGGCGCCCATCGAAACTTTCGCGAGGTATCGTTTGGCCTCGTCCGAGAGCCGCAGGGTGACGTTGCGCGCGCCCAGGCGTTGGGCGAGTGCGTCCACGTGAATTTCAACGATCGCTTCGATCTGCGGGAGCTGCAGGTCGTTGAAGCGGACGACGTCGTCGATGCGGTTGAAGAGCTCCGGACGCAGTGTCGCTTCGATTTCTTCCTCGGGAAGATTCGTGGTGAGCACGATGAGGGCGTGGCGAAAATCGACCGTACGGCCCTTCGCGTCGGTCACCCGTCCGTCGTCGAGAATTTGCAGCAAGATTGCGGCCACGTCCGGGTGCGCTTTCTCGAGTTCGTCGAAAAGCACGACGCAGTAGGGGCGCCGGCGCACCGGCTCCGTGAGCTGCCCGGGTTCGTCGTGACCTTGGTATCCTGGAGGGGCTCCGAGGAGTCGCGAGATCGTGTGGGCTTCGGTGAATTCCGAGAGATCGATGCGGACGAGCGCGCTTTCGGTGCCGAAGAGCGCTTCGGCCAGTGCCTTGGCGAGTTCGGTTTTTCCGACGCCGCTTGCGCCCGCGAACAGAAACGATCCAAGCGGCTTGCGCGGATCGTGCAGGCCTGCGCGTGCGCGGCGAATCGCTTCGGAGACCGAGGCGATCGCCTTTTTCTGGCCGATGACCCGCTTTGCGAGCACCGACTCCAATTCGAGTAATGCATTGGCTTGCGATTCGGAGAGCGTCGACTGCGGAATGCCGGTCCACTTCGTCACCACGTTCGCAACCGTGTCGGCGGTGACGTTGGGACGTAGCGAAGCACCTTTGTTCGCGAGTGCCACCGTTGCGGCCGCTTCGTCCATCAGATCGATGGCTTTGTCAGGAAGAAAACGATCCGCGATGTAGCGCGCAGAGAGTTGCGCGGCCGCCTCCACCGCTTCGTCGGTGATCGTCACGTTGTGATGCTCCGCGTACTTCGAGCGTAGTCCGCGCAGAATGGCGACGGTCGCTTCGATCGACGGCTCGTCGACCATCACGGGCTGGAAGCGTCGCTCGAGCGCGGCGTCCGATTCGATGTATTTGCGGTATTCGTCGAACGTCGTCGCGCCGATGCACTGCAGGTCGCCGCGCGCGAGTTCGGGCTTGATCATCGAACTCAAGTCCAACGCGCCTTCGGCGGCACCCGCGCCGACGAGCGTATGCAGTTCGTCGATGAACAGGATGACGTCGCGCGCGCTGCGCTTGACTTCATCGAGAATGCGTTTGACCCGGCTTTCGAATTCACCGCGGTACTTCGTGCCGGCGACGAGCGAACCGAGCGCGAGCGACAGCACGCGCTTGTTGCGCAGTGCGACGGGCACCGTGCCCGCGATGATGCGCTGCGCGAGCCCTTCGACGATTGCGGTCTTGCCGACGCCGGGTTCGCCGACGAGGACGGGATTGTTCTTGCTGCGGCGCGCCAGAATCGAGATCACGCGTTCGATCTCGTCGTCGCGGCCGACGACCGGGTCGAGCTTTCCGCGCCGTGCGAGGTCGGTGAGATCGCGCGCGAAGTTTTGCAGCGTCGGCGTACCGCCGATCCCGGTGACGCTAAAGCGTTTGGAGAGCTCGTCGCGGTTTTCGAGCAACAGTGCGCCGCCTGCGATCAGACCGGCGGCGGCAAGCGCGGCGCCGAGAAACGGCAGCGCGCTCGTGGCTGCCTTGCGCTGCGAGCAAACGTTGCAGAGCGACTCGCGCCCGCTGAAAACCGTTGCCGGACGTTGGCCGCAGGCCTCACACGTGGTGTTCATGCTTGGGAGTACCCGTTACTCGCGCATTTCGTTTCGTTACGGCACCGCCGAAAAAATGACGCCGACATCGACGGTGACGTTGACGCTGCCGGCATCGAATTGCGTCGGCGCCGCCGGCGCCGCCTTGGCCATGATCATCGGCCGCACGATCGGGCCGGGCGCCCCCTCGAGCGCGATGGACTTGATGCCCGCGATGTGCAGACCGGCTGCCTTGGCGATTTCTTCGGCCTTCGTCCGAGCGTCCGCAACGGCACGTTCCGTCGCCTGGGCGCGGGCCCGCTGCGGGTTTGCCAG
>DASSZO010000059.1:0-10741 GCA_035702815.1 Candidatus Aquilonibacter sp.
CTCGACGATCGCGAAGCCGGCGCCGCGCAATCGGGCGCGCGCCTCGTCGAGGGTGTAGACGTGATCGCGCGGAGGGCCGACGGGACGTTCGACGTCGCCGTTCCAGTCGATGAAGAGGGCGCGTCCGCCCGGCAAGACCATCCGCTTGATCTCGGCAAGCGGCGCGTCGCCGACCTCGTGAAGGACGTTGAGCGCGAGCAGCCGCTCACCGACGACCGGTTCGCCGCCGGCAAGTACGGCGCTGACATTATGCAACGGCTGCTTCTTGAGCTTCGCTTGAAGGAGCGCGAGCATCTCGGCCTGCTCGTCGAATGCGATGACGTGGAGGTCCGGCCGGCATTTTGCGATCGCAATCGCATATGTGCCCGTGCCGGTGCCAAAGTCGACCAGGCGCGTGCCCTGCGGCGGGTCGAGCAGCGCAAGAATCTCTTCCACGCTCACGTACTCGAAGCGCTTTGGATCGTCGAGACGTGCTGCGCGCGCGGGATCGAAGCGTTCGGGTTGCTTTGCTCCGTGGCGATCGTGCATTACGTGTGCTTGGGTCCGACCAGACCCTTGGCGATCATGAACATCTTCGCGTTCACCACAATGAAGCGCCACAGCTGATACGGGACGAACCCGCGCCAAAATCGTTGCATCGTACTCCCCTTACTCCGGAATCATCTGCCAACCCGGTTTGGCCTGCAACTTCCACATGAAGACGGAGTGCAGCATCCGCTTCGTCCATGCGCCACCTAAACCGACGTCCAGGTCGCAGAGCGAGAGATCGCGCCCGTACTCGGGATACTTCTCGAAGTCACGCGCAACCGGAATCATCAGGATCGATGCGGCGGATCCGTTCCACAGCGATTTTCCCATCGAAGCGATGCAGGCGGCAGGCATCTCGCTCATGCGCGCATGATGCGCCGGCGGTTTCCCTTCGAGCTGATCCCGGATGTTTGCCGCGACCGTTCTGCCCATGATGCCCGAAGCCATGCCGGTGCGCGGCGCCATCGCAACGATCGGAACGCCGTCGTTGGATTTCCATCCCTTCGACATCGGATGCGGAGGCGCGAACGCGATGCCTGCGGCGTAGATGTTGTCGAAGAGCGGCGACCGGTAGAGCGCCGGCCAATCCGCGGCGCGGTAACTCTCGTACGGTTTTGCCTCATAGTCGGCGTCCACGCGCATGAAACCGTTCGGCATCGTCATCTTCTCGGTGATGTCGTTGGCCTCACCGTCGATGTAGCGAAGCGGAATGCCGCGAAACTGCGGGATGAGCATCGCGAAGTCGTACTGCAAGGACTTGGGATCCGCGCCGACTTGCGCGTACGTCAGCGTCTCGCCCTCGACCTTGGTGACCCCGGCGCCGAGAACCGTCTTGATTCCCGCTTCGTCGAGCAGCATGCGCACCATCGCCGCGCCCGTAACGACTCGACCATTCTTCTTCGCTTCGATGCCGTCGACGCCGAAGTCGCCCGGGTCGTGTTCGTTGGTCAGCCAGACGAGCTCCGCGTTCTCACGAAGGCCGCGCCGGCGCAAGTCGGCATCGACGTTCATCAAGTATTCGAAGGCGGCGCCCTCGCAGGTTGCGGCCGGATGGCCGACCCCGACGATCAGACGCCGCTTCTTCCCAGCCTTGAGATCCTTGACGATCTCGAGGTAATGATCGCGCGCGTCGACGGCGTGTTCGACCGAGCAGACGCTGCGCGTCGTATCATGCTGGGGCCCAAGACCGGGCGTTGCCTGGAAGTTGAGATATGGTCCGGTCGCATTGATCAGAAAGTCGTACGATACCGTCGTGGTGCCGGTTTCGCTCTCGACGGTGACGATTCGCTTCGCGGTATCGATGACGGTGGCGCGTCCGTCGACGTACTTCACGCCGATCTTCTCGTAGACCGGCGCGAGTTCGAAGTACACCTCGTCTTCGGGCATCGTCCCGGTTCCGACCCAGATCAGGCTCGGAAACCAGGTGAAGCGGTTGCGCGGAGACACGACGGTCACGTCTGCGCTCTCCTTGACCCATTCCGATAGATGCAGCGCGGCCGTATGCCCCGCAAACCCCGCGCCGAGAATCACAACCGAAGGACGCATGATCTCACCTCTCTGCGATGCGATCTAACACGCGGCCCAGCCGCGCGTTGACCTCATCGGCAACCGACAGCAACTCATCATTCTTCACGATCCCGAGCAACGCGCGCGCGTCGATGGCCGACACGTTCGTCACGCCCTGCACCTGCGCGACGACGACGTTGCACGGCAAAAGCAGCCCGAGCTGCGGTTCGCGCTGCAGAGCCTGATAGGCGAAGTTCGGATTGCACGCGCCGAGAATGCGGTACGGCGGAAGCTCCGCGCCGATCTTCTCTTGCATCGTCTTGGTGACGTCGATCTCGCACATCACGCCGAAGCCTTCGTTCTTGAGCTCCGACTTCGCAACTTCGATCGCCTCGTCTTGTGAAAGGCTGGTCGTCACGACGCGTCCATAGGGAAGGGTTTGGGTTTTCATACGGTACTCCGTTCTATGAGTGGAAGCGATGGAAGTGGCGCCGGCGTTCGCCGTTTTTGCGCGACGGCGGCGTATAAGACGGGAATCGCGATGACGGAGAGCAGTGCCGACGCCGTCATCCCGAAGACGAGTGCCCACGCAAGACCGCTCCACACCGGATCCGTCGCAATGACGACCGATGACAGCACGCCCGCGGCGGCGGTCAGAAAGATCGGACGCGTGCGTACCGCGGCCGACTCCACGAGCGCCTCGTGCAGCGGGATGCCTTCGGCGACCTTGTCTTCAATGAACTCGATGAGGATGATCGAGTTGCGGACGACGATACCGACCAGCGCGATGAGCCCGATCATCGCGGTTGCCGAGAAGTAGACCCCGAACGGCGCGAGCAGCGCAAAGCCCGGCATGATGCCGATCATCGCAAGCGGCACCGCCGCCAGCACGACCAGCGGCGTGCGGAACGATTTGAACCGAGCTACCAGCAGCACATAGATGAGGATGAACGCGACGAGCATCGCACGGCCGAGATCGGCAAAGACGGTCAACGTCATATGCCATTCGCCGTCCCAATCGATCCGATAGCCCGCGGGCAGCGGATGGTTCGCAAGATCGATGAGCGCGTCGATCACAGCGTAAGTCGAGCTGCGGCCCGCCATCTCGGCACCGACGTAGCTGACGTTTTCGAAATCGTCGCGATAGAGCGTTTGCTGCGCGGTTTCCGCAATCGTGTTCGTCACTTGCGAAAGCGGAACCGTACCGCCGAAGCGCGACGGAACCATGATCGATCCGAGCGCAGACGGATCGGCTCGATACTCCGGAGCAAAGCGCACGAAGATATCGACCGGATGGGTTTCGGGCGCAACGTGCAGGGCGGAGACCGTCGCGCCGTGCAGCATCATTCCGAGCGACTGCGCGATATCGGCGACGTCGACGCCTGCGAGCGCCGCCTTTCGCTGGTCGACTTCGACGCGCAACGCCGGTGCGAGATCCTTGAAGCTGCTGTCGACGTCGACGACCCCGCGTTCATGGGAGAAGAACGCGGTAAGACGCGATGCAATCTGGCGCCGCACTTCGATGTCCGGCCCGTAGATCTTCGCGTAGATCGTATTGCGTACGGGCGGCCCCGGCGGCGTTTGCAGGATCCGCAGCGACGCACCGTAGCGGGCGGCGATTGCCTGCAGTCGCGGCCGCAGGTCGCGCACCAGCACCGCCGACTGAATCTTCCGATCCTTTTTCGGCGTCAGGTTGACGCGGATGTCGGCGAGATTCGGTGCGTTGCGAAAGATCGTTGCTTCCAAGAGGCTCGAAAGATCCGGCACGGAGTTCTGGCCGGCGAAGATCTCATAGTCGCGCACCTCGTGCACGGTCCCCAGTTCGGCGCCCACCGCTTGCGCAATGCGCGTCGTCTGCACCACGCTGCTCGACGCCGGCGCGTCGATCGCGATGAGGAACGACGTTTCGTTGGCGCGCGGAAGCATGCGGAACTGCACGAGGGTCAGCATCGGCAACGAGAGCGCAATGAGAAACGCCACGAGCAGCGTCCACAGAAAGAGCGTGCGCCGCCGGCCGGAGGCAAGAAGCCATGCAAGCGCATTCTTTGCCGGAAGCACCCAGCGCGGAACGTCGTGCGCCTCCTTGAGCTTCACGCGCCCGAGCAGCTTGAGCGTCGCCCACGGCGTAATCGTGAATGCGACCCACAACGACGCGAGCATCGCAACGGGCACGTTGAGCGGAATCGGACGCATGTACGGCCCCATCATTCCCGACACGAAGAGCATCGGGAGAAATGAGAGCATGACGGTGAGCGTCGCGAGCGTCGTCGGGCTGCCGATCTCACCGACCGCGCGCACCACCGTTTGCGCGCGCGGCGCGTTCGGGTTCGACGCAAAGTGCCGATGGATGTTTTCGACCAGCACGATCGCGTCGTCGACGAGCAATCCGAGCGCGAGGATCAGGGCGAAGAGCGTGATGCGATTGATCGTCTGCCCGGCGATCATGCCGACGCCCAGCGTAATGAAGAGCGTGAGCGGAATGGCGGTCGCGACGACGAGGGCTTGGCGCCATCCGAGGACGAGCAGCAGCAGCACGACGATCACGATCGCTTCCATCAAGCGTTCGATCAGCTCGTTGACCGCGAGATTCGCTTTTTCTCCGTCGTTTCGCGTCACCTCGAGCTTGATACCCGGCGGCAGCGAAAGGGTCTTTACCGCGCTTAGCACGCGATCGGCGATCACGACGGCATTGGTTCCGGGTTTCTTGGCAATCGCGAGGCTGACCGCGGGCTCGCCGTCGTAGCCGGTGTACGTTTCAGCCGGCGCATAGCCGAACGAAACGTCCGCCACGTCGCGCAATTCGACGGGCTTTCCGTCGGTTACCGACACGATCTGGCGCCGAACGTCATCTACGTTCGAGAACGGCGTTCCCGCATGTACCTGAATCTCGCGCGACGGACCGCGCAGCGTGCCGCTGTAGGCCGTCACGTTCGTCGCACCGATGGCGCGAGCGACGGCGGCCGGCGAAAGGCGATACGCGGCCAGCCGCGCCGGATCGAGCGTGACGTTGATCTGGCGAGGCAAACCGCCGTACGTGTCGATCGTCGACACGCCGTCGATCGGACTGATCGCGTCGATCACCCGCTGTGAAGCCACGGTGAGCGGCCCGCGCCCGTACGCGCTGCCGTGAAGCGTCAGCACCATCATCGGGATGTCGTCGACCGAGAGCGGTGAAATCTGCGGCTGGGACGCGCCCGGCGGCAACTCGTTGAGGTGCGCGAAGACCTGATCGTACAAGGCGACGAACGACTTCGTCGGATCGTCGCCGACGTGAAAGAGCACGGTCATGATCGACACGTTTTGCAGCGACTGCGCGTAGATGTGCTCGATGCCCGGCACTTCCTGAAGCACGCGTTCGCCGCGTTCGGTTACGAGCCGCTGCACTTCTTGCGCGGAAGCGCCGGGATATTGCGTGACGATCACGGCGGCGGGCATCGTGATTTGCGGATTCTCTTGCCGCGGCGTCGCGAGAATCGCGAGGATGCCGACGAAGACGATGGCAAGCACCATCGTCGGCGTCAGCTTCGACTGGAGGAAGTACTGCGCGAGCCGCGCGGCGATGTTCTGTTTGTTCATCGCATCGCAACCGCCGTGCCGTCGTCGAGCCGCTCGAGTCCGGTCACCGCGACCCGGGTTCCCGGGCGAACGCCGCTGACCGCAATCCATCCATGTTCGCTCGCACCCGTATCGACCGGCACGAAGCGAACGCGATCACCGTCGACGGTAAAGACGCCGGCCTGACCGGCGCGTGTGACGACGGCCTGCCAGGGAACGGCGACGCGGCGTTCTTCGTTGCCGTCGACGCGCAAGCGCGCGAACATCCCGCGAATCAGCCCCGCGTGCGGCGCCACCGTCGTACGTAGGGTCGCGGTGTGCAACGCATCGTTCTGCGACGGGATGATCGCGCGCACGGAACCGCGCACGTCGGCGTCGATTGCATCGACGTGAAGCATGACCGGCGAACCGGGGTGGAGCGTGGCTGCAAGCGACTCGGGAACGGCGACTTCGGCTTCGAGCGACGCGTCGTCCTCGAGCGCGACGACCGGCGACCCGGGGTTCACCACGGCACCGGTGTCGGCAAGTTTCTGCGTGATAACGCCGGCGAAGGGCGCGACGATCACGCTGTCCTGCAAGGGAACGGCAGCGGCCGCGACCGCGCCGGCCGATTGCGCGGCGGCACCTTGCGCGGCGGCGATCGACGCCTGCGCTTGCACGACGGCGGCGCGCGCCGTCTGCAGCGACGATTGCGTTTCATCGTAATGCTGTCGTGAAACGTCGCCGGTTTGGTACAGCGCCGCGTCGCGCGCCGCCGTTGCCGAAGCAAGACGTTCGCGTGCCTGCGCTTGCGCAAGGGCTGCCTGCGCTTGCGCGATGCCGGCTACCGCGGCCGCCCGCGCGCCGCTCGCTTGTGCGAGCGCGGCAGCGTATCCGGACGCGTCGATCGTCGCAATCGTTTGACCGGCGGACACGTGGTCACCAACCTGAACCGGCACCGCACTCAAGCGTCCTGCCGCATTGGCGCCGACCGTAACCGTACGCGACGCAACGAGCGTCCCGGAGAGTTCATTGCTGCTCGTAAAGGAACGTTCTTGCGCCGTCGCCGTCGCAATTGCGACCGGCGCCGGCTTTTGCTCGGTGGGGGCCGAGCAGCTCGCGAGCGTCGCCGCTAACGCGAGCACGGGGATCAGAACGCGCATCTACGCCTCGCTCGCGGCGCGAGGAAACGCTAGCGCAAGAAGGTTGCTCATCAAACACCAGTTGGTGAATGCCGATTGCAACAGATTCGCGCCGACGAAGGCGGTAAAGAGCAGCCACCACGGGCTGACGAACGCGGCGAGCACCGCACTGAGTAAGACGAACGCGCCGGCGATCGCGCGCACCCGCGCTTCGATCTTCCAGCCGCGGGACGTAACGGACATCGCAAGCGGCGATGGGGACGAGAGTTTCATGTCCTTCATATACCATACCCCCTAGGGTATTGCAAGGGTCACTGCGGGGGCGTTATAGTGGACGCATGTCCGCCAAGAAGAACGGGGCGTCCGCGCCTCCGCGCAAGACTAAGCCTAGCCAAACATTACGAATTTCCGACGAGTCGTTGGAGCAGATTCAAGGCAGGCTTCGCCGGGTCGAAGGACAGGTTCAAGCGATTCAGCGGATGCTCGGCGAGCGCCGGGATTGCCACGTGATCGCCACGCAGATGGCCGCCGCGCGCGCGGCGCTGGATCGCGCCACCGTGCAGCTCATGACCGCCAGCATGGCCGAGTGCCTGCGCCCCAACGGTCAAATGGACGAGACCGAAATGCACCGCCTCACCGAAACCTTCGTCAAGCTCCTCTCCTAGCGCCCCCGCTGTCATCCCGAGCTTGTCGAGGGACCGTCCCACCTGTCACCCCGAGCTTGCACCCGTTGTCATCCCGAGCTTGTCGAGGGACCGTCCCACCTGTCACCCCGAGCTTGCACCACTGTCATCCCGAGCTTGTCGAGGGACCGTCCTTCGACAGGCTCAGGATGACAACGGGGCCCTTCGACAAGCTCAGGATGACAACGGGTCCTTCGACAAGCTCAGGATGACAGCGCGGGGTGGGGCTACCAGGTTCGCATGCCGGGGGCTAGGTAGCCGGGGTGGTGGAGGATGTCGGTGATTGGACCGACGTAGGCGAGGAAGGCGAGCACGAGCGCGACGGCGCCCCAGCGGAACATGTGCTCGAAGATCGCCGGTGACTCTTGTGCTTCCGGCGCCGCGACGGCGAACTCCGCCTTGAAGTTCTCGCCCTTCTCGTTTTTGAGGAGCGTTCCGAGCGCGACCGTTGCGAACATCAGGATGCTCACGAAGAGCAAGAACCCGCCGACGGCCGCAAGCAACATGTACGGTTCCCACGACATCGATTGCGACATGCCCGCGTAGGCGACGTCGGCGGTGCGGCGCGGCGCGCCGAGCAATCCGGCGTAGTGCATCGACAGCGACATGACGAGCATACCGACGAACCACATGCGCACTTGCCACAACGCCAGTTGCGGCGCCCAGAGCGTGCGGCCGGTCAGACGCGGAATCATCCAGTAGGCGCAGCCCAGAAAGGTCAGCGCAACCGGACCGCCCACGGTGACGTGGAAGTGACCGACGATCCAGATCGTGTTGTGTACGAGCATGTCCATGCTGTACGACGCGTTGACCAAACCGCCGAACCCGCCGAGGATGAAGAGCAGCATGCCGTACCCGGCGCCGGCAAAGACGGGGTCTTTCCACGGCAGCGACGTCGCGGTTTGCCAGAAGCCCTTCTTGCCGAGCTTGCCCATCGCGAGCTCGAAGCTTGCGAAGATCGCAAACGCCGTCAAGAACGATGGAATAGCGACGCCGTAGGTATTGACCATGTGCAGGATCTTCCACCCGGCGGCAATGCCGGGCTCGAGGAACTGGTGATGGATACCGACCGGCGTCGAGAGCAGCAGCAGCATGATGAACGTGAGTCGGGTCAGCGCGTCGCTAAAGACGTTGCCGTTGTAGCGCGTCGGCACGATCGTGTACCAAATGATGTACGCGCCCATAATCCAGAAGTAGACGAGCGGATGGCCGAAGTACCAAAAGAGCATGCGGCTCAGGCCGACGTCGATGCCCTTGGTCCATCCGAGCGACCACGGAATCAGATAGTACATCTCGGCGACGACGCCGAGCGTCGCGATCTGCCACATGATGAACGTCGTGACCGCGGCAAACACCGGGAGCGGAATCTTCTCGCCCTTGCGCGTTTTGCGCCAGTAGAACACGTTTGCGTACAGATCGAACGCCACGACCCACGTCCCCAAGATGAGGATCGTTGCGCCGATATAGAAGAACGGGCTCGCCTTGAGCGGCGCGTAGAACGTGTAGAGCACGCTCGCGTCGCCTTTGATGATCGTGACCGCCGCCATCGCGGTGCCGATCAGCATCATCCACCAGCCAAGCCAGCCGAGTGCGAGCGGGCGATCGTTGCGCTCGATGTTCCGATAGGTAACGAACGTCGACAAGCCGGTGATAAAGAACGTCGTAAAGACGATCGCCATCAAGACACCGTGCAGCGTCAGAATGCGATAGTAGTCGAACCACGTGGGAAGCGTGATCGCCGACGCACGCGAAAAGCCTTGCAGCACGCCCGCGATCGCGCCGAGGCAAATCGCCGCCGTCGCGGTGTAGATGTGCGCGATCACCAAGCGGTTTTCGCGGCGAACCATCGTAAGATTCTCAGCCATTATTATTTGACCTCGATCCGGGCCGCCATGTTTTGATGGCCGATGCCGCAGTATTCATTGCAGACGATGAGATAGGTGCCGGGCTTTTTGAACGTGTGCGACGTTTCGTTGACCCAGCCGGGGACGACCATCATGTTGACATCCGTTTCGGCGACTTCGAACCCGTGTACGACGTCCGGCGAGGTGACGTAGAAGTCGACCTTCTTGCCGACCGGAACGGTGATCGTCTGCGGGGTGAACGAGAAGACTTGTGCGACGTAGTAGACCTCGTACGTCCCGTCGGGCTTTTGACGCAGGCCCGGGTGATCGAAGGGCGGGGTGGAGGCAACCTTCGTGGGATCGATCGCCTGCGTATCGCTCGGCGGATTGAGGTTATCGACGAAGGCCGCAATGAGGATCGCGCCCATGAATACGATGAGCATCGCGATGCCGAACATCATCCACAAGCGTTCGTAACGATGAATGTGCACTTACCAACGCTCCCATAAGAGGATGTATAAGATGAACCATGCGATGGCAAAACAGACGCCCATCACCATGACGAAACGCAGCGTCCCTGGAAGGGGCGGATCCTTATCATCGAGTTTCAAAGCAGAAAAGCTCCTTTAGCGAAACGACGATAGCAAAGCATCGCGCTCACGCTTGGGAACCGGCCTTCCCAACCTATGCTCAAGTTCTGCTCAAGAGGACTGAACAATACATCGATGAGCAAGGCCGTGCTGATCGTGGACGACGAGCCGCAGATCGGAGAGGTCCTCAGCGCCTATTTAGAGCGCGAGGGCTTCGCGACGGTCGTTAAACTCAACGTCGCCGACGCGCTGGCCGAACTTGCCGAACGCAAGCCGGACGCGATGATTCTCGACATCACGCTCCCCGACGGCAGCGGCCTGGATATCCTGCGCTCCGTGGCCGGCGAGGGCATCGCGGTCCTCATGCTCACGGCTCGCGCCGACGAACTCGACCGGATCGTCGGACTCGAACTGGGCGCCGACGACTACATCACCAAGCCGTTCTCGCCTCGGGAGGTCGTCGCGCGCGTCCGGGCCGTGATGCGCCGGGTCGAGCAACGCGCCGACGGCGGTAAAGCCGAAGCCGGCGGCGACGTGGTACGCTTCGACGGCCTCGAGATCGATCTCGGGGAGCACGAGGTGCGGGTCCACAACGAGCCCGCTCGCCTGACGCCCTCGGAGTTCCGCATCCTCACGGTCCTGGCCAATCAGCCCGGTCACGCGTTCACCCGAGCCCATCTCCTCGACATCCTTGGGGATGACGGGTCGGTCTACGAACGGACGCTGGACCGCCACATCAACAATTTACGTAAAAAGATAGAACCAGACCCCGAACATCCGACGTTTATACAAACAGTGTTTGGCGTCGGCTATAAGTTCAGGAAGTCATGATCGAAGATCGCGAGTTACGGGAACGCCTGCTCCACGCAATCGACCTCGCTGCCGCCCGCGAATGGGATGAGGCAAAAGCGCTC
>DASSZO010000205.1:0-2571 GCA_035702815.1 Candidatus Aquilonibacter sp.
CTCTACGACCGCTTCGTCAGAAAAACCTAAACTCGAGGTCATACTCGCGCGACTGGTGCGGCTCGAGCATCGGTAAAGTCCCGTTTCCTTCCGCTGCGATCCGGCCTTCGATCGTCGGACAGTTCGCGGGCTCGACGGCCATGACATAGGTGCGCACGCCCAGCATGCGCCACGAAAAGCACGCCGGGAGTTGCTCCGGTCGAAAGCTCACGGAAAATCCGACGCTTCGAGACTCGTTGACGATCGACGCAACTGCCCATCCATCCTGGGCAGCTTCCGGTTCGTGAACGTACACTTGCTCGGCAAACCCGGCATCGGGCGCGCCGCCGCAGTTCCATACGTCGAGCCCTTCGCGGGCGCGGGCATTGCGCGGACGCATCGAGCGCTGCGTGATGGTCACGCGCGTGTGTTCGTCGAGCAGCGGCCATCCCGCATTGCAATGATACAGCAGCATGTGCGGAACGCTGCTGCCGCCGTCATTCGTCACACGATCCTTGAGGCGTAGGCGCGTTCCGGAGCGGTTCATCGTCCACGTTCGGTCCAGCCGAAGCGATTCACCGAACATGCGCGCTTGCCGCACGACGCCGCGCAGAACGGCAAACGCATCCTCACTCTCGACGTCGACCCGCATTTCGAGCTGCTCCGCGCGGCAATGGTTGATACGACCGTGCGTGCCCCAACTGCCGTACGCGTCACGCCCAGCCGGCCCAAATGCTTCGAGTCCGCACGTGGTGACGAGACCTCCAAAAAACGCTCGTTGGAATTCGTCATCGTTGAGCGTCCCGGGATGCGGTGGCTGAAGGCCGCCTGGGCCATGCCATACGAGCGGAATGCCGCGGAACGAGCAGGCGGCAATGTCCATCGCGCGATCGAGTACCACGAGCGCATCGGCCCCGCCAATGCTCTGCATTCGCGCACAGCGAACGCCGCCGGCGGCGGTTTCGAACGCGGTGATTCCACCGAGCTGCTCGTCGCGCCCGATGCGATCGCGAATCAATCGAACTCCCACAGCGCCGCGCGCGTCCACGCACCGCTGCAGTCGCGTAACTTCACCGGAGCGCAAACGAACATCCGACGCTTGCCGTCCATGACCTCGTCCGGGAAACATAACTCTTCGACGATAAAGCGCCCGCTTCCGAGCAAGGTGCGGTGCGATGGGCCGGCTTTCTTCGGATCATCGTACCCGCCGAAGCTCACCGCGTCGATTCCGGCACCCTTGGCGCCCGCCTTTACGATCAACTCGGCGGCATCGCCGCCGCAATAGACGTACTCGGTCAAAAACTCTTTGGTGTTTGCGCGCTTGTGTCCCCAACCGGTATTGAGCAGTACGATGTCCCCGTCGACGATACGATCCAGATGCGGTTCGATATCGGACGCGGTAATCGCAGAACCGGGCTTCTTCCCGCGCACGTCGACGATCGTCGCCCAACCGATATAGTGCTCGAGCGGAACATGATCGATCGGGCTGCCGTCGGGAAAGAAGTGAAAGGGCGCGTCGCAGTGAGTGCCCGTGTGCGTGCTGATCTGCACGATCTCCTTATTGACCTCTTGCACACCGGCGATATACAACCGGCGAACTTCCGCCGGGCGCGGATTCGTGTCGGGGTACTGAGGGCAGTTGCCAAAGACCGGTTGACTGAGATCGATGATACGCTTGGGAATCATCCCGCGGCACCCGCAGCCACCGTCGCGTTCCACACGCGCTCGAACGCGACGATATTGCGATCGATCACGTCGTCCAAGTCGCTCTTCCACAACGAGTCGGCCAGCGATTCCGAGGAGAAGATCTCGACGACGTACGGGCGGTCATATCCCGCTTCCCGGATCGCCGACAACAATGCGCCCGTTGGAATCGAACCGTCCCCAAGGCAGCGGCGATCCGCGTTGCTGCGCGGACGCCTCCAGTCGCTGACCTGCACGAGGAAAATGCGGTCGCCGCAGCGGCGGATCACATCGCACACGTCGGCAGTTTGGAAGATATTCCAGGTATCGCACGTGAGCCCGAGCGCCGGATGCGCGATCCGCTCCACCAACTCGAGACCTCGATCGAGCCCCCAAAGGGCCGTGTCGCTATTGAAAAGGATCGGATTGAGGGGTTCGAAGGCGATCGTCATTCCAAAGGACGCGGCCAGATCTGCTAAGCGCGGCAGCCGCTCGAGCAAAAACTCATAGACGCGCTCGCAGTTCCCGTCGGGCGCCGCGCCCGTGATGATGTTGAACGGAGTTCCGGGCGGCACGTGCGGCGCAATCCGCTTGATCGACTCGACGATGTGATCGTACCGATCGCGCGGATCGGTCGGGGCCGGCACCAGCGAGTCGACGAAGAGTGAGTGAATCGTCGTCTGCACCGAACTGACGCCGAGGCCGGCGCCGCTCACCGCTTGAAGCTGAGGCGCGTAGTCGTCGCGATTGAGCTTGAACTCGCAGACTTCGATGTCGTCGACGCCGTGTGCGGCATAGCGTTCGAGATCGCGCTCGAACGACCACGGCGTCGTCGTAAACTCGCTCACGCCGAATCGATACGAGCTCTCGCGCCTCATCACACCTTTCTCCGAAACTCGATCACGATGA
>DASSZO010000127.1:0-9457 GCA_035702815.1 Candidatus Aquilonibacter sp.
CGAATCCGGTCGCCGAGCAGCGCGCCGTGCGAGAACGGAGAACTTGGATCGACGGAAATCACACCGACGGTTTTTCCAAGCGAGCGAGCTTTGCGAATGATCGCCGACGACAGCGTCGATTTGCCGACGCCCGGCGGTCCGGTCAGACCGATCGTCATCGCATGACCCGTGCGTTTGTAGAGACGCTGAATCAGCTCCGCACCGCGTCCGCTTTCCGCCCACGAGATCGCCCGCGCGAGCGCGCGCGGCCGCTTTTCACCAAATTCGCGCACGAGCGCGTCGATACCGAGATTCGCCAAAGTACTGCAAAGGATTGCCGCCGCGGGCGAAGCGACCCTCTTTAGCTGCCGCTGGTGATGTCGATCGAACCGTTCGACGTGCGCGCAGAGGCCGATCCTGCGCCTGCGGCATTCGCGAACGGATTCGTCACGCGGCCGTTGGCGGTCGCCGCCTCCACCCGCGTGGCGAAACCACGCGGCACCGAAAGGTCGATGTGCCCGTTGCTGCTGCGCAGCGTGATCCGCGGCGGACCGCCGGCGAGCGTCGTGATCCCGACGTTGACGCTTCCGTTCGAAGTGCGAGCGTCAACGTTCGGACCCGCGCCGTGAACGTCGATCGTTCCGTTGCTGGTATGCGCGACGAGCGGCGCGGTCACGCCGTTGATGGTGATGCGGCCATTCGACTCGGACACGCTCACGGAATGACCGGCGGGGACGTGCACGACCCAACGAAACGATCCGTTGGAAAGCCGGATCAAACCGAAAAACGTCGACCGTTGCGGTCCGTGGTAATCCGCGACGATCGAGAGCCTGTCGCCCTCACGCTTGACGACGGCGCGAACGTCGTCCGGATTGCCGCCGACGACTTCCTGATCCACGACGACGTCCGGCCGATTCCACACGTCGACCTCGATGCGCGAGCCGGCCCAGCGATTGGCCTGCGTCGTATCGATCGCGATCGTGGCGTGCGACGGAACGGGTTGCGTGGCGATGGTTGCGGCGAGAACGAGCGGGAAGATCATCATGCCGGATCTACGTTCAACGGCGGCCGCGGGTTTCAGCCTGACGCGGCCGAAGAGGCATGCATGCTGCTCACCCCGGCGCAGAGCGCGACGATCGACGCGGCGGTTCACGACGTCATGCGCGACGAGCATATTTCCGGCCTCGCCCTTGCAATCGCGCGGAACGGACGAATCATCTTGCTGCGCGGCTACGGAAAGCGCGACGACAAGCCGGTCAGTGGTGCGACGGTCTTTCGAATCGGCTCGCTAACCAAGCAGTTCACCGCCGCGCTCGTGCTGCAGCAGATCGAACGTGGAGCGCTTTCATTCCAAACCGTTGCGCATGGTGCGACCGTCCAAGCGCTCTTGACGCAGACGAGCGGCATCCCGAACGTGACCAGCATGCAGCCCGACCAAATCGCCGCTGCGCTTACGGCGCAACCGCTCTTTGCGCCCGGAACGAATTGGGCGTACAGCAACACGAATTACTTGATCCTCGGCAGCCTTCTGCAAGCATCGTCGCACATGCCGTTCCCCACGCTCCTAGCGCGACAGATAACGCAGCCGCTCCATCTGGAGTCCACGCGTGCGCCGACGGATGATGCGGCGGCGGGCATGACGAGCACGGCATCCGATCTCGTTAGATGGCTTGGCGACCTCGGTGCCGGCCGCGTCGTCGATACGACCGATCTTCGCGCGATGACGTCATCGGCGGCGTTGCTTACCGGCGAACGTACGCATTACGGCTACGGCTTCTATGTCCGCGATTGGTACGGTTGGGCGATCGCCGAGCACCCCGGATACGTGGACGGATCGAGTGCCGACGATGCGCTCGTCGTCGACGACGGCCTTGCAATCGCGGTCCTCGCCGATGCAACCAACGCCTATCTGGTTCCGATTACCAAGACGATTGTGTCCACGATCTTACCGGCGCGCGATCCGAGCCTCGTCGCCGATTTCACCCATCCCGCGGAGAACGAGAATCCGGCGGTGACGGCCACCGTCCGCGCGCTCGTCGCGGAACTCGCGACGGCAACCGTCGACCGCTCGCTTCTCTCGCAGCCGCTCGATGCGCAGCTGGACGCAGCAGAACTTGCGCGCCTGGCTCAGATGCTCAAGCCGCTTGGACCGCTAACCCTCGTCGAGTTCATCGGGCGCAGCAGCAACGCCGGGAACGTGATGGAGAAGTATCGCTTGACTTTTGGATACAAGCAGTATTGGATGCGGCTCACGTACTTGCCAAACGGAAAAATCGACGCACTCTCCATCGAACCGGATCGGGGCTAACCGCCTTGTTCAAGGTAGTGCTCTGCGCGGTTTTGCTCGCGCAAAGTCTCATCGTGCCGCTCACCGGGCACCGCCAACGCACGATCCAAGCGGAATCGCTGTTCCACACGCTCTTTCACGACTTCTTTCCCGAAGACGACACGACGACATACGTACAGACGGGCGACATTCCAGCGATGTGGCTGCGCGACTCGGCGGCGCAAACGATTCCATACGTGCGATTCCAGAAGGCATTTCCGGTGTTGCGACGCCGGTTCGCCGGCGTCATCGAACGCGACGCGCGCGCGATCAACAAAGATCCATACGCAAATGCGTTTGAGGCCGACTATACGGTCTGGGAGCGCAAGTGGGAGGTCGATTCGATTGCGTGGCCGGTTCTGCTCGCCTACACGTACATCCAGGAGACCGGCGACTCGTCGATTTTCACCCAAGAGCTTCACGTAGCGTTGCGGCGCATCGTCTACACGTACGGCTGCGAGCAGCATCATTCGCGGTGCAGTACGTACCGTTGGCCCGATCGCGTCGATACCGACGATCGCTACAACGAATCGAGCGGCCTGATCTGGTGCGCCTTTCGCCCTTCCGACGACGCGGTTCGGTATCGCTTCAACATTCCGCAAAATATGATCGCGGCGATCGCGCTGCGCGAGATTACCTATCTCGCCGTGCGCGGCTACGGTGACGCGCAACTCGCGCAGAAAGCCGCATCGATCGAGACGCCGCTGGTCCGCGGAATTGCGCAGTACGGCACGGTATACGACAGCATCGCCGGTAAACCGATGTACGCGTACGAGACGGACGGATACGGCCACGACAACCTCATGGACGACGCGAACATCCCGAACCTCACGACGCTGCCCGCCATCAACTGGTCGTCGGCGTACGATCCCGTCTACCGTGCGACCCGGCAGTTTGCGCTGAGCTTTCGCAACCCGTACTATTTTCGCGGACGCTATGCCGAAGGCTTGGGTAGTCCGCATACGCCGAACGGCTACGTCTGGCCGCTCGGACTCATCGGTGCTGCAATGACGGACACGAATCGATCGACCGTTCTCGGGTTGATCACGACGCTCGCCGAGACCGACAGCGAACAGGGCTTACTGCATGAGAGTTTTTACGCCGACGGCTACTGGCGATTCACGCGACAAGAGTTCGGGTGGGCAAACGCGTTCTGGGCCGAGTTGATCTTTCGGACGCTGGCTGGAATGCCGGCAAAGTCGTTCGTACCGGTCGGCGACGTGATGCTTCCGTACGAGCGTCCGACGTTGACTCCAACGCTCGTTTCACCGCTCGAGCAGATCGAAAATGCGGCGGCACTCAATGCGGCGCTGCGACGATTGCTGATGGAAGGCCGCGACGCGGCCATCAACCAGGAGTAGCTACGCCCCGAAGCGTCGTTGCCGCTCCGCGTACTCGGCAATCGCGCCGCGGAAACTGGATTCGTCGAAGTCGGGCCACATCACCGGGAGCGTGAGCAATTCGGTGTACGCCAACTGATAGAGGAGAAAGTTGGACACGCGGAATTCCGCGCCGGTTCGTATCAAGAGGTCCGGATCCGCAGCGTGCGGCGCGTACATCCGCGCTCGAAGCGTTTGCTCGTCGATGCTTGCCGGAGCGACGCGTCCCGCCGCGACGTCGCGCGCGATCGACTGCACGGCGCGAACGATCTCGCTGCGTCCGCTGTAGTTGAGTGCGAGCGCAAGCGTGATGCGCGAGCCGCCTTTGGTCGATTCGACGAGGTCGCGCAACGCGGCGCGCGCCGGAAACGCAAAAGCGTCGAGCTCGCCGATGATTTCGACGCGAACGCCTTGGCGGATCAGGTCGGGCTTTTCGGATTGGGCGCACGCGGCGTACAACTGCATGAGCAGATTGACCTCGCCGGACTCGCGGCGCCAGTTCTCGGTCGAGAAGCCATAGACGGTCAGACGCCCGACCCCGGCGGCGGCAGCCGTCCGGACGGAGGCTCGAAGCGCGGTCACGCCCCGTCGATAGCCCTCGGCAATCGGCAGCCCGCGCTCCTTCGCCCAGCGGCGATTGCCATCCATAATGATGGCGACGTGCTGCGGGACGGTCTGCAGGGCCGGCGCGTGGATCATATTTGACTTTGTAACACAAAGTAAATTGGCCGTGCAAGAGACCGTTCCCGGAAGACCTAACCCCCACCACGTCATGACCCACGGCTATTACCGTTACCCCACGATTTGCGGCGACCGGCTCGTCTTCGTCTGCGAGGACGACCTCTGGAGCGCCCCAGCCGCCGGCGGCGTCGCGTCACGGCTGACCGTCAGCTTCGGCACCTGCGCGACCCCTCGATTCTCGCCCGACGGCAGCTGGATCGCCTTTACATCCAACGACGACGGCAACCCGGAGCTCTACGTGATGCCGGCCATCGGCGGCCAGCCGCAGCGGATCACGTTCCTCGGCTCGACGGTCGCTGACGTCATGGGCTGGAGTGCCGACGGGTCGGAGATCTATTTTGCGGCCAACCCGCGCGGGTGGTTCAACGGTGAGACGCGCCCATTTGCGGTGACGCGCGACGGGAGCACGGTTCGCGAACTCAACGTGGGGCATGCCCGCACGTTTTCCTTCGGCCCACAAGGCGCGATGGTGCTGGGTCGCAATGCGGCCGACCCGGCGCGCTGGAAGCGCTATCGCGGCGGAACGGCCGGTGAAATTTGGATCGAAGCGCACGCGCCGCTTGAATTCGAGCGTTTGAATCTGCCGGGAAACCCCGTGTGCCCGATGTGGATCGGTGAACGCATCTTCTTCCTCGACGATCACGAAGGCATCGGCAACATCTACTCATGCGCGACCGATGGTTCGGACGTCACGCGTCACACGCACGAAGCCGAATACTATGCGCGCTTTCCCTCGACCGACGGTACGCGTATTGTCTACGGCGCCGGAGGCGCGATCTCGGTGCTCGATCTTGCAACGGACGAAGTGCGCGAAATCCCGATCGACGCGCCCTCCGCGCAACCGCAGACCGTTCGCCGCTTCGAAGCCGCGGGCGAGGCACTCGAGCACTTCGCGCCTCATCCCGATGGAACCAGCGTCGCGTTCGTTTCGCGCGGGCAAGCGTTTTCGATGCCGCTTTTCGAAGGCGCGGTCATCAACCACGGCGAGGGCAGCCGGGTGCGCACGCGTTTGACCGAATGGCTCAAGGACGGCAAACGCTTCGTCGCCGTCACCGACCGCAACGGGTACGAGCAAATCGCGCTCTTCCGCGCCGAAGTTGCCGACGAGCCGAAGATAGTGACGACCGCCGACATCGGCCGCGTGACCGAGCTCGTAGTGTCGCCGACGAGCGACGTGGTTGCGTTCGCAAACCATCGTCACGAACTGTGCGTGCTCGATCTCGAAGACGGCAACGTTCGCGTGGTCGACACGAGCCCTGCGCGCCGCATTACCGACCTCGCGTTTTCGCCCGACGGACGCTTCGTTGCGTATACGTGGGCGCCGGTGTACGGCACGTCGATCGTTCGGGTCGCGAAGATCAAATCGGGCAAAGTGCACGACGTCACGTCACCGCTTCGCGTCGATCATTCGCCCGCATGGGATCCCGAAGGCAAGTACCTGTACTTCATCTCGACGCGCGATTTCAACCCGGTCTATGACGCACTGCAATTCGATTTAAGCTTCCCGCAAGCGCAACGGCCGTTTGTCGTGACGCTTCGCAACGACGTTCCGTCGCCGTTCGTTCCGCAGCCGCGCCCAATTCATCGTGATCACGAACACGAGCACGAGCACGACGGCGATGCAAAGAAAAACGGCAAATCGGACGGCACGCGCGTCGAGATCGACTTCGACGGCATCCAAGGCCGCATTCTCGGTTTCCCGGTCGAAGAAGGCGAATACGCGCAGATCGTCGCGGTCAAGGGACGCGTCTACTATACGCGCTTTCCGGTTAAGGGGATCAAACCCGCCGGCAGCGATGACGACGACGATGACGCGCTCGGCACGCTGCTGGGCTACGACTTCGAGCAATTACGACAAGCCGTCGTTGCGAGCGAAGTCACGGACATGCGGTTGGGTGCCGACGGGCATACGCTGATCTACCGCTCGCACGATCGCCTTCGCGCGATCGACGCCGCGAACGATTTGCCCGAAGACGAGCCGGAAAAGCCATCGAGCGAACCGGGCCGCAAGAGCGGCTGGATCGATCTCGATCGCGCGAACGTCGAAGTCAATCCGCGCGACGAGTGGGCGCAGATGTATCGCGAAGCGTGGCGCTTGCAGACCGAACAATTCTGGGTCGAAGATATGAGCGATATCGACTGGGATCGGGTCTACGACCGCTACAAATCCGTACTTCCGCGCGTGCGCACGCGGTCGGAGCTCTCGGATCTCATCTGGGAGATGCAGGGCGAACTGGGCACCTCACACGCGTACGAATACGGCGGCGATCACCGCGTGCCGCCGCAGTATCAGCGCGGATTCTTGGGCGCCGATCTGGAGTGGGACGGCGATCGCAACGCGTACCGAATCGCGCGCATCTATCGCGGCGATTCGTGGAATCGCGAGAGCGACTCGCCGCTCGCCGAACCGGGCCTGGATCTTCATGAAGGCGATCTGCTCGTTGCCATCGGGGGCCGTCGCCTATCGCGCAGCGTGACCCCGGATCAGTTGCTCGTCAACTGCGCGAGCAAAGACGTGTCGATTACCGTTCGCACCCGCAAAGACGAAGAGCGGACGGTGCTCGTCAAAGCGCTCGCCTCGGAATCGCCGCTCCGCTATCGCGCGTGGGTCGAAGCGAATCGCCGGTATGTCCACGACAAGACCGGCGGCCGCGTTGGATACGTGCACATTCCCGACATGGGACCGTGGGGCTTTGCCGAGTTCCATCGCGGCTACTTGAGCGAGTTCAACCGCCGCGGCCTCGTGGTCGACGTCCGCTACAACCGCGGGGGTCACGTGTCACCGCTGCTGCTCGAAAAGCTTGCGCGCAAACGGGTCGGATACGACGTGCCGCGCTACGGAGCGGCCGTTCCGTACCCGCCGGAATCCGTCGGCGGACCGATGGTCGCGATCACCAACCAGTTTGCCGGTTCCGACGGCGACATCTTCAGTCACTGCTTCAAGCTCTACAAGCTCGGGCCGCTGGTCGGAAAGCGGACGTGGGGCGGCGTGATCGGCATCGATCCATACCATCATCTCGTCGACGGGACGCTCACGACCCAGCCCGAGTACTCGTTCTGGTTCTCCGACGTCGGTTGGGGCGTGGAGAATTATGGTACCGATCCGGATTACGACGTCGATTTCGCACCGCAGGATTATCGCGAAGGACGCGATCCGCAGCTCGACTTCGCGTTGCGTCTGCTCGATCGAGCGTTCGAACACACGACGGAGCTGCGTCCGGATCTTACGACGCGTCCGTCGCTGCCGTTACCGACCTTGACGTAGTGAGCGAGGCGTTACACACCGAGCGGCTTCGACTGGAGCCGCTCGGTTCGCATCACGCCGAAGAATATCTGGCGTATTACGTTCGCAACCGCGAGCATCTCCGCCGGTGGGAGCCGGCAAGGTCCGACGACTGCTTCACGCTCGACCATGTGACGCGGGAAATCGCGCAGATGCTGCGCATCGAGTCAAACCGTCGCTTCATGATCTTTGAGCTCGACGCAAGCACGATCGTCGGGAGCATCAATCTCGGCGGCATCGCGTACGGCGTGCAACAGCACGCTCAACTCGGCTACTCGATCGATGTCGATCATTGCGGACTCGGCTATGCAACGCAAGCCGCTCGCGCGGTCGTGGACTATGCCTTTAACGGTTTGCGATTGCATCGCGTGCACGCCAGCTACCAACCGGACAACAAAGCCAGCGCCGCGGTGTTGCGCAACCTCGGTTTCGAGGTCATCGGCTACGCGCGCGATCATCTCTTCGTCAACGGCGCCTGGCGCGACGGCGTTTTGGTTGCGATCATCAACGACGATTGGACGCCATAAGCCCCCTCTGTCATCCCGCTCCCCTCTGTCATCCCGAGCTTGTCGAGGGACGAGCCCGATGAAAAAAGCGCGTCGAGAGTGTCGGCGCGCTTTGCTTTTCCAATGGTTCAGTGCCCACATCACATCGCCGAGATGCTCGCCCCTCTTCCCTCGACAAGCTCGCCCCTCGACAAGCTCGCCCCTCGACAAGCTCGTCCCTCGACAGGCTCGGGATGACAGAGCGGGGGCGGCGATATGTCAATTTTATCATTGTTCATTATTGACATATGTTTGCGACTTCTGTATACAGGGTATAGCAGTCCAACCTTCTGATGCAAGCCATCCAATTGTATCGGTCCAATCAGTGGATTGCGCAGTCCAATTTCTTGCACACTTTCCGGAGGAGATGTCGGTGAACACGAACGAGCGCGCGGCGGCCCTGACCAAACAGTGGGGTACAGAACCGCGTTGGAAGGGCATCGAGCGCCGCTATACGGCCGCGGAGGTCGTTAAGCTTCAGGGCGGCGTCGTGGTCGAGCAGACCCTGGCGCGCCTTGGCGCCGAGAAGCTGTGGAAGTTGCTGCAAGAGCCGCAAGCGACGGCCGCGCTCGGAACGATGACCGGCGGTCAGGCGGTCCAAGCCGTGAAGGCCGGCCTCAAGGCGATCTACTGCAGCGGCTGGCAAGTCGCGGCCGACGCGAACGTTTCGGGCCAAGTCTATCCGGATCAGAGCCTCTATCCGGTCAACAGCGTGCCGCAACTGGTCAAACGCATCAACAACGCGTTCCAGCGGCTCGATCAGATCGAAACGGTCGAAGGGCGTGGAGGCCCCGACACCTATCTGCCGATCGTCGCTGACGCGGAAGCCGGATTCGGCGGACCGCTCAACGTCTTCGAGCTCACGAAGGCGATGATCGAAGCCGGCGCCGCGGGCGTGCACTTGGAAGACCAGCTCAGCTCGGAGAAAAAATGCGGGCACCTCGGCGGGAAAGTGCTGATTCCGACGCAGCAAGCGGTTCGCCATCTCGTCTCCGCGCGACTTGCGGCCGACGTGCTCAACGTGCCGACCGTCATCATCGCGCGCACCGACGCGAATGCAGCGACGCTCGTGACGAGCGACGTCGATCCGGTCGATCGCCAATTCATCACCGGCGAGCGTACGCCCGAGGGATTCTTCCGCACGAAGCAAGGCTTAGGCGCGTGCATCGCGCGCGGCCTCGCCTACGCGCCGTATGCCGACCTG
>DASSZO010000179.1:0-8641 GCA_035702815.1 Candidatus Aquilonibacter sp.
CCGGATCGCGCTGCAGCCGCACGCGCCGCACTGGGGAGCAAAGCAGAGTAAATGGATTGCGTACCAGCTCTATCCGGCGCACTTCGCGATCACCGATGAACGTGCGGGCGATTTCACCTACGCCGAGACCCTTGCGCGCGACGCGCTCGGGCAAGGCTTTGCGTCTGATTCACGTCTCTTCGTCCGCGCGAACGGCTGGACGTTGACCGGAACGAGTTCCGAGCGGCCGACGATGAGGCTTCATGCGGCCAGCGGCGGCGATGCCCTCGACCTCATCGCTAGCTCGCAAAAGCCGCCGGCGATCCACGGCATCGGCGGAATCTCGCGTAAAGGGAGCTGCGCGTCGTGTGCGTCGCATTATTACTCGTTTACCCGTCTTGCGACCCATGGAACGTTGATGCACGGCGGCAAGCGCTATGCCGTCGACGGCATCTCGTGGATGGATCACGAGTACGGATCGGATGAATTGCAGCCCAATGAGTCCGGTTGGGACTGGTTTTCAATCCAGCTGGATGACGGGCGCGAAGTGATGCTCTATCGCTTGCGGCAAAAGGACGGTTCGACGACGCCGCAATCGTCGGGAACGCTGGTGGCCCGCAACGGCGCGACGACCTATCTGCCGCTCTCCGCCTTCTCGATTTCACCGACGTCGTACTGGACGAGTCCGCACACGGGTGCGCGCTATCCCGCGTCGTGGCGGATACGGGTGCGCGGCGTCTCCCGCGAGCTGGAACTCGTGCCGACCGTCGCCGATCAAGAGCTCGTCGATCCCGCGACGACGACGTATTGGGAAGGCGCCGTGCGGATCCGCGACGCCGTCACGCACGCGCCGCTCGGCGTCGGCTACGTCGAGCTGACGGGCTACGCGTCGGCGGTGCGCATCTAGGGAATCCGGGAGAAGAAGCCCTCCGGAGGTCAGCCTCCGCACCTCTTCGAAAGTCACCACCCCGTATGGATACTACCGCGATTTCCCCCGAGGCACTCGGCAGCTTTTTCGCTTGGGCACCGCTCGTGCTCGGCATCATCATCTATGCCATCGCGTTTGCCGCGAAACGCCATGAGGGCCACGACGGCTCGGCCGTCGCGATCGGTCAGACGTTTGCGTGCGCGAATTGCGGAAAGCGCGGCGTGCGCGAGCACATGGTGCCGCAGACGCACGCCGGCGCTATCAGTTACTACTGCGCCAAGTGCTCGGGGCACTAGAGTCGCCGCTTATTCCGGTCACGTCAGTTATTCTTTGACTGCCGTCGCGAGCAAGCTCGTGCGCGCGTTCCATTGAAATTGGCTTTGGACCAATTGCATGCCGACGAGCGCGTTTGCGCCGCGAGCGGCAGCGAGGCGCTCGAGATGTTCGAGGCATTCCTCGAACGAGCGCTCGTCAACGCCTTCGACGCTGGCATAGACTGCGCCTAAATCGACGGCTCCGGGCGTGAGGTGGGCGAGGGTGGTTACGCGCATCAGTGGCCTCCGTCGACGCTCTGGTAGACCGAGAGTGAATGTTCGAAAGAGTCGGACGAAATGGCCAGCGGTCCCGAGAACGGATGATCGAGGATCGCGATCATGAAGAGCAATGAACCGATGAGCGCTGCCATCATGACGACGCCGGCTACGTGCAGCGCGCCTTTTTCCATGTAAAGCAAAAACGCCATACCGATGACGATTGCGCCGCCGAAGATGATGCCGCCCCACAAGACCGGCGACAGGCTCTCGTTCGCATCGAGCGTGCGCCGGTTGCGATCGTCCGCAACGCCGTCGAGCGTTCGCACGAAGTCCGCGCTGATCGCTGCATTCGCGTACGGGTTTTTCTGCGGATCGAAGACGCCGAACAGTTTTGCGACAGCCGCGCGCGCGGTCGGACTCGCGCCGCCCGTGGCGGCTTGAATCTTCCATTCATCGCCCGCAACCGCTTCCGTATATTCTTTGAGAAGCGCGCGGACTTCGACGCGTTCCGACGTCGGCATGCCGGTGGTTTCGCGGTAGAGCGTGGTGAGCGTCGAGGCTTCCTCGGCCGCGTTGTCTTTGGCCGCGCCGTACGATTCCCAAACGGCGATCACGAGAAAGCCGAGAAGCACCGCGTAGAGCGTTCCGGCCATCAGGAAGAGCGGAACGAGCACGTCGTTGTGCCCTTCGCGCACGTGTCGCTTGGTGAATTGACGGATAAGGGCGACACCACCGGCCGCGTAGAGAACGCAAAGACCGATGATGACAATAGCGTATGTCATCATGTGCATGACGGCCCCCCGTTCGGTTCGGGAAAAAATCCGCCTGCGGCTAGATCTGTAAAACTTGTGTGACTTCGGGAACGTCGGCGCACACGACGAGTTCGATGGCGCCTTTGAGCGTCATCGTCGAGGCGGGACAGCCGCCGCAAGCGCCGAGCATTTGGACGTAAGCCGTTCCGTCTTCGACTTTGATGAGCCACACCTCACCGCCGTCGGCTTGAATGCCCGGCCGCACCTTATCAAGCGCACGGTTAACCCGAACCTCAACCGGTTCGATTCCCGAGTCGGTCCCTTGATGATGCGGTTCCAATGGCGCAGCTGCAGACATGATAGTGGTTCAGACAGTATACCGCGTCGCGGCCTGGGTTGGGTGCGACCTTAGGCCCGAGCGATTCTGACGAAGCGCCGCGGACCCTGACCTTTTGCTTGTCCGCGGCGCGAGGAATTAGCGAGGGCCTAAGGTCGCACCCAACCCAGGCCCCCGCCTCCCAGCGCTACTGCTGCTGGCCGTACCCCTTCATAAGGTCATGCATGCGGCCCGCCATTGCTGTCGCATCATCCCACTTGCGCTGCCACATGTTGCGGCCGAAGATGAGGCCGACGCAGCCGGCTTCCATGGCGATTTTCGCCTTGTGAAGCGTCGCGTCGTCGCCCATTTTGCTTCCACCCGAAACGAGCACGAGCGTGCGTCCGGCGGATTTGACGACTTTTTGCAGACCTTCGACGTCGCTGAACTGCATGGTGTTGTACGGCTTGGGAAGTACCGCAGCTTTTTCGGCTTCGTACTTGGGCTCGTTGAGCTTGACGATATCGCAGCCGACTTCGCACGCAACGCGTGCCGCGTAATCGACGGCGTAGAGCGAGTCGATGCCGCCTTTGGCTTTGATGGCCGCGCCGCGCGGATATGCCCACACGATGAGCGGCATGCCGTAGCGCTCGCATTCACGGCGCACTTCGTTGCACTGCGCGAGGTCGAGGTCTTGCGCCGGGCTTCCGACGTAGAGCGTGTAACCGACGGCATCGGCGCCCAGGCGAACGGCGTCTTCGACCGACGACGTCAGCGGGCTAAATGCATCGTCGTCCGCGGGCACGTTCGTCTTTCCGTTGATCTTGAGCACCAGCGGCACGCGGCCGGCGTATTGCTTCTGATACTTCTCGGCGAGTCCGATATGCAGCGCGATGCCCGAAAAATTGCCTTCGACGGCGAGCCGGTAGATCCAATCGGTGTCGATCGAATCCGGGTTGTCGAAGAAGTCGACCGGTCCGTGTTCGAGCCCTTGGTCGATCGGAAGAATCATCAACGTGCCGTTTGCCGGTCCGTGTTCGTACATCAGCCGGTGCAAACGCGTCCGTTTGCCGGTCGAAAGATTCATCTGATCGAAGGTCGGACGCCGAACGGCGGAGGTCATTGCACTACTCATGAGTCGGCCGCTTCGGCCAGGACCGCGGCCGTGCCTGTATAAAGACCCGCGCCGTGAACGCATCACCGAAACTCGGATTTATCGGCCTCGGTGCGATGGGCGAACCGATGGTCCGCGCGCTGCGCCGCGCGGGATTTGAGGTCACCGCATGCGCGCATCGCCGCCGCGAACCGCTCGAGCGCCTGGCCGCCGACGGCGTCCGCGCCGCGGACTCGCCGCGGGAGGTCGGCGCCGCCAGCGAGATCCTGATTCTCTGCGTCCCGGACGCTCCACAGGTCGAAGAGGCGCTCTTCGGCGACGACGGCGCTGCCGCGGGCCTGGCGCAAGGCTCGGTGGTTATCGACATGTCGACGATCTCGCCGATCGCGTCGAAGACGTTTGCCGAGCGCCTGTCCGCGCGGAAGATCGCGTTCGTCGACGCCCCGGTGAGCGGCGGTCCCATGCGCGCGAAAGAGGGAACGCTGACGATCATGGTTGGTGCGTCCCCCGCGACCTTCGAGCGGGTCGAACCGGTCCTGCGGGCGATGGGCACGCCGTATCACCTCGGTGAGGTGGGTATGGGTGAGACGGTCAAGCTCGTGAACCAGATCATTATCGCGAGCGTGATGGTCGCCAACGCCGAGGCGCTGCACTTTGCGAAGCGGGCGGGAGCGGATCTGGACGCGGTCCGAAAAGTTATCGCAACGGCGACGGGATCAAACTATGTCTTGGACCAATGGCTACCCAAGACGTGGTTCGCCGGAAGTTTCGAAGGCGGCTTCGCCATGGATCTGCTGCGCAAAGACGTGGCGGCAGCGCTCGATGCCGGGCGCGCGATGAAATATGCGATGCCGTCGACGGGTCTTGCCTATCAACTCTATACCGCTCGATCGGCAGAAGGGGACGGCGCGCTCGATTACAGCGCGATCGCCAAATGGTATGAACGGATCGCTGGAGACGAAGCCCTCTAGGGGCACCTTCGTCAAGAGCCCGGACTTCAATAAGAAGATCCTGGTCGTTGATGACGAGTCGGCCATTCTACAAACGCTGCGGTTCAACTTGGAACGCAGCGGCTACGCGGTCGTTACCGCCAGCGACGGACGCAGCGCCGTTGCGATGGCGCAGCGAGAATCGCCCGATCTCATCGTGCTCGATATCATGCTCCCGGTGCTCGACGGCATCGAAGCATGCAAAGAGATCCGCAAGTTCAGCTCGGTGCCGATCATCATGCTCACGGCGAAGGATCAGGAGATCGACAAAGTGCTCGCGCTCGAGCTTGGCGCGGACGATTACGTGACCAAGCCGTTTGCGTTGCATGAATTTCTGGCCCGCGTCAAAGCGCGTTTGCGCCGTCAAACGCCGATTCAAGGCGGTCACGAGGAAGCGATTTCACTCGGCGACATCGTGCTCGACCCGTCCCGACAGCAACTGACGGTTCGCGGCAAGGGCGTTTCGCTTGCGCCCAAGGAATTCGCGTTGCTGCGCGTGCTCATGGAGAACAACGGGCGGGTTGTCACCCGCCAAACGTTGCTCGACAAAGTCTGGGGCTACGATTTCGAAGGCGAGCAACAGACCGTGAGCGTGCACATTCGCTGGCTGCGTGAAAAGATCGAACAAGACTCGCGTAACCCGCGCCATATCATTACCGTGCGTTCTCGCGGGTACATGTTCAAAGCCTAAGCGCGATGGCCGACCTACCGACGCTCCTTGCGTTCGTGATTCTTGCGGCGGTGCTGGGAAGCGCCGCCGGTTTCATGTACGGGCGCGTGAGCGTGCGCGAGAAGACGGACGATTCCGTCGACGTTTCGCCGGCGAAGGATAGCCCCGTTTCCGACGCCGATTTCGCGCGCTTGGTGCGGGCGCTGCCGCTGGGCGTGATCTTCGTCGACACCCGCGCGCGCGTGCGTTTTGCAAACTCCGCGGCCGGCACCATCTTCGGCTTCGATCCGGCCCGCGCGATCGGCGCGCACGTCATCGCGTCGATTCCCAACGTGGAACTCGAACGCCGCATCCACGACGCGCTTCGCGGTGAAGCGTCGGTTGCGCCGATGACGATCGCATCGGCGGAGCGGCGCAATACGTACGGTCTTTCCGTCTATCCGCTCAGCGACGATCACCGCACGCACGGCGTCGTCGTCTTCGCCGACGATCAGACCGAAGTGGCGCGCCTCGAGCGCGCCCGCAAAGAGTTTCTTTCCAACGTCTCGCACGAGTTGCGCACGCCGCTCTCGTCGATCAAACTGATGCTTGAGACCGTTGTCGAGTCGCCCGATGACGAAGCCGCCGATATCTTTCTTCCGCAAGTGCTCGTGCAAGTCGATCGTCTTGCGGCGCTCGTGGGGCAGTTACTCGAGCAGGCGCGAACCGAATCGGGGCAGCTCAAACTCAAGTTGCGCGACGTCGATCTCGAAGAAATCGCGCGGCCGATCGTCGCGACGTTCGAACCGCAGGCGTCGAATAAAGGCGTGCATCTCGAACTGCAGGCAATCCGTCCCGTGCGGGTCGAGGCCGACCCCGACCGGCTCGCGCAAGTGTTCGTCAATTTGATCGATAACGCGCTTCGTCACACGCCGTCCGGGGGGCGCGTAACGCTCGAACTGGATGCAAACGGCAACGACGCGATCATGCGCGTGCGCGACACCGGCGTCGGCATTCCGTACCGCGATCTTCCGCACATTTTCGAACGCTTCTACGTCGTCGACCGTTCGCGTACGCGCGAAAGCGGCGGCGCCGGACTCGGGCTTGCGATCGTCAAGGGAATCGTCGAAGCGCACGGCGGAACCGTCTCGACCGAATCGATGCTCGGCGCGGGCACGGTCTTCACGATCCGCTTGCCGATCATGCGAACGGCCGCACGCGAGGCCTAAGAGCTGCCTTAACGCGGCGATAACGTCACGGTAATCTCGATGTGCGACGCTTGGAAGCATGTTCGCAACGATCGAGCCTGAGGCCGATGAATGCGCGATGCGCCGGCAAATCCTGGCCTTTCTTGAAGAGTATTGCCGCGAGATGACCTTGCAGGACGTCCGTGAGTGGTACGTCGACGCCTTTTGCCTTAATACACCTTAATCAATTATTAGGCTCAGCCGCGCGTTGGGGCATAGGAGCTGTACTTTGCCGCGGGAAGTCATAGGGCGCCCATGATCGTCACCAATCCCGAAGAAACCCAAGCGCCGGCCGCAACCAAGTTGGAAGCTAAATCGCTAGACATTTATTACGGTAAATTTCATGCGATCAAGAACGCGAGCCTGAGCGTCGGCGAGCATACCGTGATGGCCCTCATCGGTCCGTCCGGTTGCGGAAAATCCACATTTCTCCGCGCGCTCAACCGGATGCACGACCTGACGCCCGACGCGCGTGTCGACGGCGAAGTGTTGCTCGACGGAACGAACATCTACGACGGCGACATCGATCCGGTGACGATCCGCCACCGCATCGGCATGGTCTTTCAGCGCCCGAACCCGTTTCCCAAGACGATCTTCGAGAACGTTGTCTACGGCCCGAAAATCCACGGCTTGCACAACAAGAAAAAACTCATGGAGATCGCCGAGCGCAGCTTACGCGGTGCGGCGCTTTGGGATGAAGTCAAAGACCGGCTGGACCGAAGCGCGATGGATCTTTCCGGCGGTCAGCAGCAGCGGCTTTGCATCGCGCGCTGCCTCGCGGTCGATCCCGAGGTGATTTTGATGGACGAGCCGGCTTCCGCGCTCGATCCGATCGCGACGAGCAAAATCGAAGATCTGATCGATGAGCTCAAAAAGGAATACACTGTCATTATCGTCACGCACTCGATGCAGCAGGCCGCGCGCATCAGCGATTTTACGACGTTCTTCCTGATGGGCGAGCTGATCGAAACCGCCCCTACCAAGGCCATCTTTACCGCGCCTCGGGATAAGCGAACGGAAGACTATATTACCGGCCGTTACGGCTAGGTTTTGCCCCGGCAACAGACCTTTGAGATTGCTCCGGACCTAGGTTCTAGGCTACCATTTTAAGGCGCTGTTAAAAGCGCCTTAATCTTACCCCTGTAGCATGGGGCCGTTACCTCCTGGACTCCGTTTTGTAAGGAGACTTTTTTTCGTGTTTACCAAACTCGCACGCATCGGCATGGGCCTGGCGGCGATGGTATTGGCGGGCACCACGTTCGCGCTGGCGGAAACATCGGCAACACCAGCATCGACGACGGTTGCGCAGGCAACGCCTGCGCCCAAGGCCACGCCCAATCCCTTCAGCTACCGCGGCTATGTCCGTGCGTATGATTTTACCCGCCAGAACGCCTACAACGGCGTGAACGGCAATGGGAAGGTCAACCAGTCGTCGTTCAATGCGGCGCTGAGCCTGCATGCCGATTATAAGCTCGGCAGCGGCTTTGACGTCGGCGGTTCGTATCTCTATGCGAATCCGCTCGGCAGCTGTACGACGGCCGTTTCGCACCTCACCTCGCCCTGCGGCAATAACAAACCGCCGCAGACCAACCCCGATGACACGCTCCCCGGCTACGAGCTGAGCACGCTGTATGAAGCGTACTTGCAGTACTCGAGCCCGACGTTCTTCATCAAGGGCGGCAACCTCGTGACCCCGGGAACGCAAGTTTGGACGCCGTCTTCGGACTCGCGCCTCAAGCCGGTCGCCTTCCAGGGCGTCGAAGCGACGTATGCCCTGAACAAGACCTGGTCGCTCGAAGCTGCCGACTATTGGCAGTGGGAATGCCGTTCGTGCTCGGCGTTCGACAAGCAGACGCTGCTCACGGACAATCCGGCGTTTCCGTATCCGGGTGCCGGCGGTCTCGCAAGTTATTACTACAACCCCGCGCGCGCCGGCATCGATAACAACGGTGTCTTCCTCGCACGCGTCGGTTATGCGGGTACGAAGAACGTGCCGCTCACGGCGAACGCGTCGTTCTACTCGTTCAGCAACATCGCGTCGGCGTTCTGGCTCGATGCCAAGATGCCGCTCAAGGGCAAACTCAAGCCGTTCGCGGCGCTGCAATTCGGCAGCGAAGGCAATACCGGCTCGAAC
>DASSZO010000156.1:0-2149 GCA_035702815.1 Candidatus Aquilonibacter sp.
GGTGAAGAGTTGCGAGTACACCAACAAGTGGCACGCCGTCGAAGTCACGTTTGCCAACGCATCGGACCGGCCGATCAAAAGCGTGCACTTTTTGGTGATGAGCGCGAGTGGACCGATTCAAGCGGTCGATCACGACGGTAACTTCGCGCCCGGGTCACAGACGACGCGTCGCAGTTACGCCGATATGGAGCGAACGCACGCGCAGGTTGCGGTGACGTGCGTCCCGGCCACGGTCACGTTTACCGACGGAACGCAGTGGCAGAGTTCGACGGTGGGGCCCGATCTCGAGCACACGCTTGCGCAGACGCCCGGTTCGCCGATTCACATTCGCGATTGCCGTGCGGTCGACACCGAGGACGAGTTTCCGGATTGGCATTACACGTACGTCGACCGCGCGGAACAACCGGCGACCAACGTGTCGATCGGATTCGTTGAAGGCGGCGTGTTGATCGCGAAAAAGGACGACGCCGGAACGTTTTCGCCGGGAATCGAGATCGTGCGCGATTTTGCCGCGTCGCAGATCGTTCCGAACGACGTGCTCGGTCAACGCTGCGTCGTTTTGAGCGCGGCGTTCGCCGACGGGACGACGTGGAAGAATCCGTCGCCGCTGCCGACGGCCTCCTGGATACCGTTTGCGCCGACCGGGCCGAGCGGCGGTCAGATCACCATCACGTCGTGCGACTCATCGAAGGTGCATTACCGCAACGACGGTCCGCTGACGACCTCGGCCGTCGATATTGGGCTCATCGAAGGCGGATCGCTCGTGCGCTCGCTGCGCGACGTTCACACCCTCGGTCCGCAGGACGAACTCACCAGTTTCTTTTTCGCGATCAAGACGCAGATCGCGATCAAGGACGAGGCCTGTGTTCCGCTACGCGTGCAATACGCGGACGGGTCGCAGTGGGTCAACCCGGCGCTGACCGCGCGGACCAACGGCGGCTAAGCGCCGCCGCCCGGCACGACGCAGTGGTAATCCAGCGTCATGCTGCAGACTTTGAAGGTGACCGTGGCCGAAGATCCGGGCTTGACCGTCATGTCGAACTCTTGCGGCGGCACGTCATCGGACTCGACGCGCAGCGTATAGGTGCCCGGCTTGAGGCCCTTGAGAAGAAAGCGTCCGTGCGCGTCCGTGGTCGCCGCAGCGCGGCTCGGGCCGGTTGCGTGAACCGACAGCTTGGGCATCGATTGGCCGGTGGTCGCATCGACGATGTGTCCCGAGAACGCGACCAAGGCGAGGGCGGCCAGAAAGAATGATCGGATGTGCGCGGTGCTCATATCTGATAAACTAGCACATCGTGTACGGAGTTCTCGTCGTCGGAGGCGGTCATGCGGGCGTTGAAGCAGCCCTAGCATCCGCACGCCTCGGCGTTCCAACGGCGCTGGTCACCGGCGATCCGTCCAAGATTTGTACGCTGCCGTGCAATCCGTCCATCGGCGGCAGCGCCAAGGGACAGCTCGTCCGCGAGATCGACGCGCTCGGGGGCGCGATGGCGTCGCTTGCCGATCGCTGCAGCGTCCATTCGCGCTTTCTCAACGAGAGCAAAGGCCCCGCAGTGCGCGCGCTCCGCCAGCAAATGGACAAGCCCGCCTATGCAGCGCTCGCAATCGAGGTGTTGCAGGCGCAGCCGAATCTCGAGATCGTGCCGGGCCTCGTCGAGGACCTGATCGTCGAAGGCGGGGTCGTCAAAGGCGTGGTGTGCGCCGATGGGTCGCATCACTATGCCAAAGCCGTCGTCCTCGCGACTGGGACGTTCCTCGGCGGCAAGACGTTTCGCGGTGATGTCGTGGCCGCCGAAGGGCGCTTCGGTGAGGCGCCGGCGGTTGGACTCTCGCACGCCTTGCGCCGCCTCGGTTTTCTGACGCGCCGTTTGAAGACCGGCACACCGCCGCGCATCGACAAACGTTCCGTCGATTACGATGCGATGCAGCTGCAAGCGCCGAGCGCCGTGCCGCTGATGTTTTCGTATACGTCGCAAGCGCGTTTCGCCGGGCCGCAACTCAACTGTTACATCACGCAAACCAACGAACGCACGCACGCGCTCGTGCGCGATAACTTGCATCGTTCGCCGTTGTACGGGTTGGATTTGATCGAAGGAATCGGTCCGCGCTACTGTCCGTCGATCGAAGACAAAGTCATAAAATTCGCGCA
>DASSZO010000187.1:0-15377 GCA_035702815.1 Candidatus Aquilonibacter sp.
AATGAGTGCCTCGCCGAGACGATCGGGTCGCTTGGGCGGCACGACGGTTCCAAACGGGCCGATTGCTTCACGCACGCCGCCGACGTCCGTTGCAACGACCGGTTTTGCGCACATCATCGCCTCGATGATCGTAAACGGAAAACCTTCGGAGATGCTCGAGAGCGCGACGACGGTCGAAGCGCCGTAGGCGGCCGCCGGATCTTTAGTCGGTCCCATGAAGAAGACGGTCTCGGCAAGGCCGAGCTCGTCGACCAGGGCGCGGCAGACGTCGTTGTACTCGCTGTCGTGAACGGGTCCCCAGAGTTCGTACCGCACGTTTGGGATCGACTCCCGAACGGTTCGCGCGCTCGCGATCATCGTCGCGACGTCTTTGAGCGGATCGATGCGAAGCACGGCGCCGACGGTCGGCACGGTGGGCGTGATTCCGGCGTCCGGGAAGCGCTTCTCGTCCACGCCGTTGTAGATCACGCGGATGTGCTCGCCGGAAACCCCGTAGAAGCGCTCCCAGTTCGTGTTATATTCACAGACCGGAGCAATGACGTCGGACGAGGCATACGCCGCGCGCGCAATCGCGGAGAAAAAGTTCTTCTTGATCGTACGATCGCTAAACGGAAAACCGGCGCGCGCAAGGGCAAGCACGCGTTCGCGCAGATAGACGCCGTGCTCGGTCAGAATCATCGGCGTGCCGCGAATCCGTTTTGCCGCGATGGCGGGCAGCGCGCACAGCCCGGCAACGCTCGCGTGCATGACGTCGCACTCGGGCAGTTCGAGCGCGAGCGGGATCAGGTAACGATAGATCGTTCGGACGAGTTCGATCGCTTCGAGCGTGGTCATGAAGTGCGCGTGCCACGGCTGCGATCGAAAGAGATCGAGCGCCGCGTCCCAGGTTTCCTGACGCCGCATCGTCCAGTCGTAATCGTGGATGCGGAAGTATTCGAAGAGCGCTGCAATAGAGTCGATGAGCGCCGGCGGTGAGGCCGCTTCCATGCCGCGCAGAACTTCGCTCAGAAACGAGCGAAAGACCGGGATGAATTCGCTTCGCAGCGCGCGTACGCTGCGGACGTCTTTGGATCCGGACTGCCGGCGGTTGTACTCGTCGACGCTTTCGTGCCCCCAAAGGGGAACGGTCCACACGCTATCGACGTTGGGCGGAACCGCGTATTCGAGATGAGACGACGGGTTGCCGACCAAGGCATAGACGTCGAACGAAATGTCGGAAAGACCGGCGATGAGGTCCTGACACCACGTTGAAACGCCTCCGCGAACGTACGGATACGTTCCCTCGGTCAACAAACAAACGCGCACGCGACCGGCTATCGCAACGACGAAGGCTGATCGTCGCCCATCACGCTGCGCATCGACTCGGCGATGCCGACGGCTTTATGGGCGAGCTGTAAGTTGCCGGCAGACAGAAAGCAGCGAGCCGCGTTGACGTAGGCTTCCTGCATCGCTTTGCCGTCGGACGCGCTCTCCGCCCAACAGAGATACATCTTGCCTGCGAGCCGCAGAAATTTGTTCGAGAGCTCGGGATTCTGTAGTTGTCCCGCGACGACCGACGCGCTTCGGAATGCGATCGCCGCGCGCGGATAGAGCTTGGCGGCATCGCAGTTCTCGGCTTCTTGCACGTAGTACTCGAGGGCGTGGCGCAGGTTGCCCATCTGTTGCGCCGTGACGGCGGCCGTCCAGTAGTCGCCGTTCTTCGGCGGCGGTGCGGGCGCGGTTTGATCCGCGTGCGAAACGGGCGTCGCGGCCGCCGCCGGCGTTTCGACCGCAGGCGTGCCGTCGTCGGAGAGCAGGCGGCGCCAGCGCAACTGCTGTTGGATACGCGCAACAAGTTCGCGCGAATCGAACGGCTTGGTCAGATAGTCCTGCGCGCCGGCTTCGAGCGCGGAGACCTTGTCTTCAGTGCGCGCTTGCGACGTGAGCATGATGACGGGAATTGCACGCGTTCGCGGATCGCTTTTCAGCCGCGCCGTCGCGCTGCGACCGTCGAGCAGCGGCATCATCCAGTCGAGCAAGATCAGATCGGGCTGCAGCGCCGGCGCTTCGTTGCACGCGCTCAAGCCGTCGCCGACGGCCGTCACGGTGAAACCCTTTCGCGAGAGCAGCGTCTGGAGCAGCTTGCGAATCGCCGCATCGTCTTCCGCGATCAGGATGCGTCCGCTGGGCGGCTCCTCGAGCGCCTCGGTCGCGTTTGCCGAGGCGATCGCCATTGCAAAGTCGGCCGTCCACGCTTCGATGCGCGCGGCGTCGGCAAATGCGATCGGTTCTGCGGCGTAACATTCCGCATAACCGACCGTCACGCTCTGCGCGCGCAAGGGGATGCCCATGAACGTCGCTTGGAGCGTCGCACCGCTTTCGGCCGCCGCGTGAACCGCGGCTTCGTTCATGACGGCAATGTCGGGCGCGGCTTGCGCGCTTGCGTCACCGGCCAGAACCAACACGTTTTCGTCGGCAAAGAGCCAGATACGGCAGCGCGTGAAGCCGAAGCGCGCGAGCGCGTCGCGCGCGCCGTCGCTGGCAAGGTCGAGGGATGCTCTACGCGTCTGCTCCGTCACACGTTTACTCCGTACGAGATGGTCGGCCGAAAGTCGAACCACGTTTTCGACTGTCCAGCGGGGACCGTCGAGGGCGCGAGATACGTTCCGTACGCTTCTTCGACGGCGAAGGTCGGACCGTGGGCACCGAACGGATGGAATCGCATCCCGGCCGTCAGTTCGACCAGATTATCGTAGTAGTAGCGTTGCGTATCGAGGGTCAGAACCGGCCGAAGATAGAGCTCGGTTGCGTGTGCGCCCGAGCCGGCGTACCGTCCGAACTCCAATTGGTTATAGAAAATCGTGTCTTGGTAGCGGCTGTAGTAGACGCCGCTGCCGTAGAAGTTGCCGTAGGACGATCCGTCGCGATGCACGGCCGGTCCCCACTCGCGGTACAACTGCGCGCCGCCGCGCAGATCGCCGCCCGAGTGAACGGCTGCGACGCTGCCCAGTTTCGCCGATGCGCCGCCTTGAAGAAAGAGACGCAAGCCTCCCGTCGTGTACTGTAGTCCGCCTTCGAGCGCAGCATAGTTGTCGCCGTAGATACGGGGGAGATCGCCGCCGCTGGTCTTCGTGTCCCAGTTGGCGAGCACGTCGACGAACGGACGAATCTTGGCGTTCGGCGATCCGAGCGGTTTGTAGGCGTCGGCCGAAACCACGAAATCGCCGAACCGGCTTTCGTTGAGTCCGTAGGTGTAGAGGTAGCCCGCCTGATCGCAGCGCGCGGCGGTAGGAGCGACGACGCCAACGAGCGCCATCGCCGCTGCAGCGCGTTTGATCATTGCCGCGGCGTTTCGACGATGTCGTACGTACGCATCGACCGGAAGTTTGTCGTCCAAAAGCTCACCAAAAGTTTGGTTCCATCGAAGGCCAGATCGCGCGACCCCGCATCGATGGGAGTGCGGCCGACAACGTGTCCTTGAGGCGTGAAAGTAACAATTTGACTTTCGGCCCGATCGATTGAAAACAACAGTCCTCCATGAAAGGCTAAACCGGAGAAGCGGTCGTGCCGTTGGTCGTCGCGCAAGCTCGAGTCGAGCATTCCAATCGAGCGTCCTGCCGTCACGTCGAAGATCGAACCGCGGTCGTCAATGCCGTAGAGCGTGGCGCCGTCGCTTGCAATCCCCACGAGCCAGTTCATTGCGGGCGGCAGCGCCGTCCGAGAGACGAGTTGCGGCCCCTGCGCTCCGGTTTGAAAACGGTCGAGATAGGGCGTTGGATTGGGGTCAAACCCCGCTTGCTGAACGGCGAGCAAGCCCGTAGGGGTACATGCGAGCCCGGAGATGCCCGCGTCGCCGCTCGGCCGCCCGTCCACCAGCGGCGCGAACGTCGCTTCGCCCGTTTTGCGGCCGTAGCGATCCAGTGCGAAGATGACCGGCCGGTTCGTTGACGCGACGTACGTCATCTTCGAGTCCGCGCAGATTGGGCCGACGTCGGCAATATGCCCGTCGGCCACCTCGGGGTATTCCGCGCCGTGTTGCGCGGCTAGGGCCTCAAAGAACGAAAACTTGAAGTCCGCGCCGACGCCCAGCCGCGGAATTTTCCAGAGGCTGTCGCTCTGCTGCGCGAGATGCGCTTCGAGCGGAAGCGAAACGGCAAAAGCGGCGTCGTAGCCCGCGTTACGCAACGCCTCGATCAGGTACGGTGTGAGCCCGCGAGCGTTCGAATGTCCGGCTTCGATCGACGTCGACGGATCCTCGCCGGGTTCGAGCGACGGATTTTGCCCGTACTCGCCGCTGGGATACGCGAAGAGCGTGATCTTCTTGCCGATGACCGGTTCGTACTGCGAGCGCATGCGCGCAAGATCGCGCTCGACGCGTTGCTCGAACTCTTGCGGCGTTTCAAGGCGTTGCTGCTGCGGAAGCCATGCGAGGTTCGCGTACCAATAGGGTGAGAGCGTTCCGGCTCGATCGATTTGGATGTTGCTGTGTCCCGCGTAACCGTGCGACTCAAGGGTCCAGATGCCCGACGCAGCCATCGCGCGTAAGTCGCCGGTGCTCAAGCGCCCGGGAATCTGCGGATTATCTGTCGCGTGACCTTCAAAGAACATCGTCGCGGTGTCGTGATGCGCGCGCAGGATCGGCGTCGCTTCCGTCCACGCCGTCCGAAACCCATCGTCGAACGTCAGCACGACCGGAAATCGCGGCAGCGCGGTTGCCGGAAGTTTGCCGGATAGATACTGCACAGCTTCGGTCACCGGAATGACGGTAAACCCGCGTTTCTGCAGCTCGGTCAAGACCCGGTCGAACTCCGCGGGCGTCGCCCACGGGCGCTGTACGAGGTCAGCGCCGTGCGCGCTCTCGATCGGCGTCTTCGTTACTTGGTGGAAGAGCAGAACGCCGATGCGCGGTGTCGGAACGGGTTTGAGCATCAGCCGGCTCCCGGAAACCGGGGACACGGCAAGGAGTGCGGTCGCCAAGAGCGCCGCAAGCATGCGGGAAAGCTTCACGCGCTAGTCTTCGCTCGTGACCTCGACTTTCGCCCGCTCTTGCAACTCGTTGACGACGGCGGAATCCGCGAGCGTGGTCGTGTCGCCGAGCGTGCGCCCTTCGGCGATGTCGCGCAGCAAGCGCCGCATGATCTTTCCGCTGCGCGTCTTGGGTAGTTCTTGCGTGAACGTGATGTATTTCGGGCGCGTAAATTTGCCGAGTTTTTCGGCGACGTGATCGCGCAGTTCGTCCGCGAGTTCCGCGGTGCCGGTGTTGCCCGCTTTGAGCGACACGAACGCGTAGACGGCTTGGCCCGTCATCTCATCGAGCTTGCCGCAGACCGCTGCTTCGGCGACGCAAGGATGATCGACGAGCGCGCTCTCGATCTCCGCCGACGAGATGCGATGCCCGCTGACGTTCATGACGTCGTCGATGCGTCCCATGAACCAGAAATTGCCGTGCTCGTCGCGACGGCAGCCGTCGCCGGCGAGGAACTTGCCTGGAAACTTCGACCAATACGTGTCGATGAAACGCTGATCGTCGCCGAAGATGCCGCGTGTCATGCTCGGCCACGGCCGCGTGATCACGGCATAGCCGCCGCCGCCCAGCGGCACCGAGCGGCCTTGATCGTCGACGACGTCGGCATAGATGCCGGGTAACGGATGCGTCGCCGAACCGGGAACGAGCGTGGTAACGCCGGGAAGCGGCGAGATCATGATGCCGCCCGTTTCCGTCATCCACCACGTGTCGACGACCGGCGTGCGATTTCCGCCGATCCATTCGCGATACCACATCCATGCTTCGGGATTGATCGGCTCGCCGACCGATCCGAGTACGCGCAAGGTTGAGAGATCGTGCTTTGCCGGATACTCGGTTCCCCACTTCATGAAGGTTCGAATAGCGGTCGGCGCCGTGTAGAGAATCGTGACTTTATAGCGCTCGACGATCTCCCACAGGCGATCCTTGTCGGGGAAATCGGGCGTGCCTTCGTACATGACACTCGTCGCGCCGTTGGCAAGCGGTCCATAGACGATGTACGAGTGGCCGGTCACCCAGCCCACGTCGGCGGCACACCAATACACGTCAGTCTCTTCTTTGAGGTCGAAGACGAGTTTGTGCGTTGCCGTAACTTGCGTGAGGTACCCGCCGGTCGTGTGTTTGATGCCCTTGGGTTTGGCGGTGGTACCGCTCGTATAGAGCAAGAAGAGCAGGTCTTCGGCGTTCATCGTTTCCGGCTCGCAGGTTGACGCTTGGTTTGCAACGATCTCGTTCCACCAATAGTCGCGGCCCTCGTGCATGAACACGTCGCCGCCGACGCGCTGCGCGACGATGCAATGCTTGATCGACGGCGTGTGTTCCATCGCGATGTCGCAGTTGCGTTTGAGCGGGATTTTATTTCCTCGACGCCATCCGTAGTCGGCGGTGATGAGCGCGACGCACTGCGCGTCGTTCACGCGGTCGATGATCGAGTCCGGTGAGAAGCCGCCGAAAATCACCGAGTGTGCGGCGCCGATGCGCGCACACGCGAGCATCGCGACGGGCAGTTCGGGAATCATCGGCATGTAGATCGCAACGCGATCGCCCTTCTTGATACCCAGTGCGCGCAAGCCGTTGGCGAATGTGCAGACGCGCTCGAGCAGTTCGGCGTAGGTGATCGTCCAGCGGTCGCCTGGCTCGCCTTCATAGTAATAGGCGATCTTGTCGCCTTTGCCGGCGCGCACGTGGCGGTCGAGGCAGTTGACCGAGACGTTGAGCTCGCCGTCGTAGAACCACTTCGCGAACGGTTCGTTCCACTCCAAAATCTTGGTGAACGGTTTGCTCCACTCGAGCTTGCGCGCCCAGCTTTCCCAGAACGCGAGATAATCGCGGTCGGCTTCTTCATAGATGCCCGGCTTTGCATTTGCTTGCGCGGTAAATTCGGGCGAAGGTGGAAAGCGGCGGCTCTCGTCGGAGAGCGCTTCAATCGTCGGCGTGCTCATAGCGCTCGTTTTCACCGGGGACGTCGCGCTTTGCCTGCCGAAAAGGTCGCAGATGTTGGGCGCTTTGCTCTTCGCCGCCGTCACTGCAAGTACCGGACTCGCCACGATTCACTACAACGCGACGACTCCCGATTTCACCGTTACCTCGCATCCGGCACCGCGTCGTCTTTCCGACTTGCGCGGAAAGCCCGTCGTCCTCAACTTTTGGGCATCGTGGTGCCATCCGTGCACCGACGAACTGCACGACTTCGTCCGCGCGAAAAGCACGTACGGCAAACGGATCTCGATCGTGACGATCAGCTCGGAGCCCGAGGACGTCGCGGCGAGCTATTTGCGTTTGTGGAACATCGAGTTGCCGTTGGTCGAGGACCTGGATAAGTCGATCTCGACCGCCTACTCGGTCCCGCCGATCCCCGTCACCATCGTGCTCGATGCCCAGGGCCGGGTGACCCACGTCTCCGTCGGCGAGCTCGATTGGAAAGAACTCCATACGGCCATCGACGAGGACCTCGATCCGAGCTCGGGAGCTGGCAGTCCTGGCGGCGGAGTGCTAAGATAGGAGGCTATGAGGGGCGAAGGCGGTCTCGATAAGCGCAAGGCGTACATTCTAGCTACGGTCGTTTACGAATATATTGCGACGGCCGAGCCGGTCGGTTCCCAAACGCTGACCCAAAAGTACAATCTGGGCGTGAGTTCCGCCACCGTGCGCAACGAGATGGCGGAATTGGAAGCGGGCGGCTACCTGGTGCAGCCGCACACGTCGGCCGGCCGGATTCCATCGGACATTGGCTATCGCACGTACGTCGACGACTTGATGCAGCCCGAGCAGCTTGCCACGGGCGACCGGCGGCGCATTCGTGACGATTTGCGCGAGGCCAGCCGCGAGCTCGACGAGATCATCGATCAGGCAACCCGGCTGCTCGGTCGCTTGTCGAACAATCTTGCGTTCATCACCAAGCCGCAGCTCGACACCCAAAGCTTCAAGCACATCCAGCTCATCTGGCTTTCGCCGCACACGGGTGTCGCGATCGTCGTGACCTCGCTCGGCGTCGCGGCGCAGACGCTTTTCGAACTGTCGATCGACGTCGAAGCCGACGCTTTAACCCGGCTTTCAAATGCGCTCAACTCGCGCCTCTCCAACCGCCTGCTCCGCGAGATCGGAGAGGCCGACATTGCGGCCACGGTGGGCGAGCTTGGATTACCGGACGACCTTCGCGGAGCCGTCGCATCCGCGCTTCGCAGCGCGCGATCCAATGAAACGCCGGGGCTCTCGGCCGCCGGCGCCCAGAATTTGCTCGATCAGCCCGAGTTTCACGACCTGCGAAAAGTCCGTTCGATCTTGCGCATGGTTGAGGAACAGAAGACGCTCTACGACTTGGTCGCCGATGCGATGAATCAGGAATCGCCGAGCGTCAAGATCGGCGGCGAGATCGGCATCGACGAGATGTCGGATCTCTCGGTCGTGACCGTTCCCTATCGCTTCGGTGAGAATGCCATCGGCATGCTCTCGATTCTGGGTCCGCGGCGCATGCCGTATGCCAGGTTACTCGCGCTTGCGTCCGGAACAGCGGACACGCTCTCGGAGCGTCTCTCCGACGTCAAATAGGATAGTTTTCGAGTCCTCATGCCCACCAAGGATTACTACGAGGTCCTCGGCGTTGCTCGCAGCGCCTCGGCCGACGAGATCAAGCGCGCGTACCGGTCGCTCGCGCGCACGCATCATCCGGACGTCGCGGACGATAAAGCGCAAGCCGAACATCGCTTCAAGGAAATCAACGAAGCGTACGAGATTCTTTCCGATCCGCAGAAGCGCGCGCAATACGATCGTTTCGGAACGGTCAGCGGCCCAGGCGCCGGCGGCGATTTTGGCTTCGGCGGCTTCGGCCCAAGCGGCTTCGGCGACATCTTCGACATGTTCTTCGGCGACATGCGAGGCGGCGGCGCGGCGCAAGCGCGCCGGAGCGGCCCGCAACGCGGATCCGATCTCCGCTACGATCTCGAGATTACGCTCGATGAGGCGTTTTCCGGCACGACCAAGGAGATTGGGTTCTCGCATCTCGCGCAATGCGAGACGTGCAAAGGTTCGGGCGCCGAGCCCGGCTCGCTGATCGTCAGTTGCGACCGTTGCGGCGGAAGCGGCGTCATGCGCAGCGTTCGGCAAACGCCGCTCGGGCAGTTCGTCACGCAGACCACGTGTACGCAGTGCGCCGGCGAAGGGACCGTTATATCCAAGCCGTGTCCGACGTGCGCCGGCCGGGGACGCCATGAGGTCGAACGCAAGTTGACCGTTAAAGTTCCGGCAGGCGTCGACGATGGATCGCGCATCCGCATCGCGGGGAACGGCGAGGCCGGCATTCGCGGCGGCGCAGCCGGCGATCTCTACGTCTATCTCAACGTTGCGCCGCACCCGCTGTTCAAGCGCGACGGCCTCGATACATACGTCGACATCCCGATCAGTTTCCCGCAGGCGACGCTCGGCACGACGCTCGAGGTACCGTCGCTCGAGGGACAGATCGCGCTTACGATTCCTGCCGCAACGCAGAGCGGAACGACGCTTCATCTGCGCGGACGCGGCATGCCCAGCGTGCGCGGCTCGCAGCGCGGCGACCATCACGTCACCGTGCACGTCCTGGTTCCGACCAAATTGAATAAGCGGCAGCGCGAGTTGCTCGAAGAATACGCGCGCGCCGGTGGCGACGCGATCGAAGAGAAGAGCTTTTTCGATCGGGTCAAAGACGCGTTCAAACCGGACTAACGGCCGGCGTTTGCGAGCGCGTTGACCGATGAGCGCGAAGCGATTCTTCATCGAGGGCGTGCACGTGCGCGGGGAGCGCGTCGATCTCGACGCCGCGGACGCGCATAAGATCGTCGACGTCCTTCGGTTGGGCTCCGGCGACGTGATCGAAGCGGTTGATTCGGCCGGCGTGCTTTTTCGCGCGACGCTTTTCGTGAGCGGTAAACGCCTCGAGGCATCGCTCGATGACGTGATCGATGCGCGCGGTGATGATGACGCACTCGAGATCGACGTCGCGCAGGGGCTGCCCAAAGGGCAAAAGATGGACTTTGTGGTCGAGAAATTGACCGAGCTCGGCGTGCGGCGCATCATTCCGTTCGAATCGGAACGTGCGGTCGTGCGCGATGCGGGTTCCGCCAAGCTCGAACGGTGGCGCCGTTTGGCGCAGTCCGCGGCCCAACAGTCCGGCCGCCGTACGATTCCCGAGATCGCCGATCCGCTCGCCTTCGATGCGTTGCTCGAGCAGGCCGGCGCGTACGACCTCGTGCTCTTTCCATGGGAAATCGCCGACGCGCAGGTTGCGCTTCGCGCGACCTTGCCCGGCCTCCTGACCGGTGCGCGCCGCGTGTTGGCGATCGTAGGCCCCGAGGGCGGCTTCTCGCACGGAGAGGCTGCGCAAGCCCAGCAGGCTGGGGCGAAGGTCATTTCGCTCGGCCGTCGCGTCCTGCGAACCGAGACGGCGGGTATCGTGCTGGTTTCGATACTGCAGTATCTATCTGCGTAGGCGTCGTATATCGAGCGGTTGATTATGGGTAGCTTTCCGTTTTCTATCGTTATCCCGACGTACAATGAGGCCGGCGGCATCGAGCGCCTGCTGCGCGGGCTCAATGAGGTCTTCGTGGCCAACGGTCTCGATGGCGAGATCATCGTCGTCGACGATAACTCCCCCGACGGGACGGGTGCGATCGTCGACCGTCTCGCCGCGGAGCTGCCCGTCCGGTGTCTGCATCGCGCGGGGAAACTGGGTCTCTCCAGCGGCGTGATCGAGGGCTGGGCGTTCGCGCGCAAAGAATCGGTCGCGCTCGGCGCAATGGATGCCGACTTCAGTCACGACATCAACATCTTTCCGAAGATGGTGGAGGCGCTCGCGTCCGGACAGTACGGTCTTGCGATCGGCAGCCGCTACGTCAAAGGCGGCGGCATCACGAACTGGCCCGCCAAACGCATCGTCACCTCTAAAGTCGCGTGCTGGCTCGCGCGGCCGTTGACGAATATCAAGGACATCACCAGCGGCTACTTCTTGATCAAACGCGAAGCGCTCGACGGCGTGCAGCTCGATCCGATCGGCTTCAAGATCGGCCTCGAGGTGGTCGCGAAAGGCCATTATGGCCGCGCAATCGAGATTCCGTACGTCTTTACCGATCGCATCGTCGGCGAATCGAAGCTCAATCAAAAAGAAATCTTCAACTACCTCAAGCAACTGCGCAAACTCTACGCTGCGCGACTCTTCCCCGGAAAGGTGTAGCGCGATGCCGATGCCCGATTGGCTGCGAAGCCGTCGAGGAAAGAACGCGGACGCGCGCGATGCTGCCCTGTGGAGCAAATGCCCGGACTGCGGTGAAGTGCTCTACCGGCGCGATCTCGCCGCGAACCTTTTCGTGTGCACGAAGTGCGGTCATCACTTTCGCATGAACGCCTACGATCGCATCAACATGCTCATCGACGGCGATTTCATCGAACTGGGCGCGCAAGTGCAGCCCGGCGATCCGCTCGAGTGGGTCGACAAGAAGACGTACGCGGTCAAGATCGCGGGCGACAAAGAGAAGAGCGGCTTGAGTGAAGGCGTCGTCTGCGGTATCGGCGCGATGGACGGCTTCGAAGTCGCGCTCGGCGTGATGGATTTTCACTTTCGCGGCGGCACGATGGGAACGGTCGTCGGCGAGCGGATCACGATGCTGCTCGAAGAGGCGCGCAGACGGCGTATTCCGTGCATCATCTTTACCGCATCGGGCGGCGCGCGGATGGAAGAGGGCATGTTTGCGCTCATGCAGATGGCAAAAACGACCGCCGCGGTCAGTCGCTTTATGGAAGACGGCAATTTCTTCGTCACGGTGCTGACCGATCCGACCACGGGCGGCGTTTCGGCGTCGTTTGCGTTTGAATCCGACGTGATCGTCGCCGAACCCAAGGCGATGATCGGTTTCGCCGGACGTCGCGTGATCGAGCAGACGATCCGGCAGAAGCTTCCTGAAAACTTTCAGACCGCGGAGTTCTTGCTCGAAAAGGGCGCGATCGACATGGTTATCGAGCGCGCGGACCTCAAGAACACGCTGGTGCGTTTGCTGCAGTACGCCGCCGGAAAGAAGGTGGCGTCATGAATTTGATCGTCGAACGCGAGAAAGGGCTGCTCGAACTCGAGCGCCGTATCGCGGACCTGCGCGCGGCCAACGTCAGTCAGCCGGTCGACATGTCGGCCGAGATCGCCGCGCTCCAACAGAAGTACGAAGAGCTGCAGCGCGAGGTCTTCGGGAATCTGACGCCGTGGCAAAAAGTGCACATGGCCCGCCATCCCAATCGCCCGACCTCACTCGATTACGTGTCATCGCTCGATCGTTTCGATGAACTGCACGGCGACCGGATGTTCCGCGACGACCCGGCGGTCGTCGGCGGATTTGCCTTGCTCGGCGGCTATCCCGTCATGGTGATCGCCGAACAGCGCGGACGCGACACCAAGGAGAACATTCGCCGCAATTTCGGCATGGTGACGCCCGAAGGGTATCGCAAGGTCCAGCGTCTCGCGCGCACGGCGTCGCGCCTGGGAATTCCGATCGTCACGTTCGTGGACACCAAAGGGGCCGATCCCGGCATCACCTCCGAAGAGCACGCGCAGTCCGAAGCGATCGCCAAATCGCTCGTCGCTTTCATCGAGGCGCGGGTGCCGATCGTCACGGCCGTGATCGGCGAGGGCGGCTCGGGCGGAGCGCTGGCGCTGGCGATCGCGGACCACGTGATCATGCTCGAACACTCGGTCTACAGCGTTGCATCGCCGGACGCATGCGCCGCGATTCTGTGGGGCGATTCGACCAAGGCGGAAGAAGCGGCGACCCGGTTGAAGTTAACCGCGGCGGATCTCCTGCAGTTCGGCATCATCGATGAGATCGTCTCCGAACCGCTGGGGGGTGCGCACCGCGAACCGTCGTCTGTCGTGGCGAAGGTCCTCGGTTCGGTATCCACTGCTTTGCAGCGTTTGCGCGCTCTCGAGCCCGATGCGCTGCGTGAGGCACGCTATCAAAAATATCGACGGATAGGCGCATGGGAAACGGAGCGCCGCGAGGTGATCGGGACGCCCCGGTGATGCGAACGCGCACACCGCTGGCTTTTCGTCTCCTCGGCCGCGTTGGCGCCATTCTCGTCGCGCTGGTGATCTTCGGTCTAGTCGGCGTGCAATTCGCGCGAGTCATTCGCCAGAATGTTGCGCTTGCGCAAGAACTTTCCACCACGCAGACCGAAATCACGTCGCTCCAAGCGCGCAAAGAATGGCAGATACGCGAATTGCGCCGTCTCGAAGATCCCGACGGAGCGGTTCCCGAAATTCACGAGCGTCTGCGTCTGGTCCGCCGCAACGAGGCGATCATTTTCGTCAGCCCCGCGCCATCCTCGGCTCCGTGAGCGATCGGGTTTTCGGTCACGTCATCAACATGAACGCCTACGGGGCGACGGTTCGCCTCGAGAGCGGCGAGCTGGCGAGCGCTCCCGCCGGCGACGTCGAGACGCACCGCGCGGTCTACGAGCGCAGCATCTCCGGACGCAAGCCCATTGCGCTCATTCGCCACGACGGCGGCCGCCGTCCGATGGTGACCGTCGCCCCGCAGATCGAAGAGCCCGAACTGGACGCGCAGATCGCCGAGTACTTCAAGAGCACCGAATCGTGGGAAGTCGACGGCGAGGGCCGCCCCGCGCACGAGCGTCACTTCCTCCAAAAGAAGAAGCGCGCGGCCTTGTTCGTTCCCAAGCAAGACGAGACGGAGCCGTAGCCGCCGGGTGAAGCACTGGGCGATCATTTCGATCGGCACCAACTCGACGCGCGCGCTCGTTGCCGATATGGAGCCGGAGGTTCCTCGCATCGAGATCTCGCGCTCGATCGGAACGCGCCTCGGCGAAGGGTTGCGCGAGCGCGGTCATTTGGGCGACGAGCCGATGGCGCGCACGTTCGAAGCGATTCGCGACCACTTTCGCGCCATTCGCGGGCACTACGTCCGCCTCTACGCGATTGCGACGAGCGCGGTGCGACGCGCCGACAACGGCGATCTGTTCGCAGAGACCGTTCACGACCTCATCGGCGTGCCGCTCGCGGTCCTTTCGGGTGATGAAGAAGCGGCATCGTCGTATCGCGGCGCGATCACGGCGTTCGAAGCGATGAACTCGCACGAAGTCGGTGTGATCGACACGGGCGGCGGAAGCACGGAATACGCGATCGGCGCGGGACATTCGCCGGAGCGAACGGTCTCGTGCGAAATCGGTGCGGTTCGCCTCACCGAGCAGGTTCCGCATTTGTCGGGCCGCGACGGAACGGTCGACCTCGACACGATCGAACGCGCGCGTGCGATCGCGCGCGAAGCGTTGGCGCCGATCGCCGAGTTTCGACGCGTCGAACAGCTCGCGTTCGTCGGCGGTTCCGCAACGACGGCGGCGCAAGTCGCCTTCGGCAAGACGAAGAAGCCCGATCGCATCGAATTGACGCGAAGCGACCTGCAGCGCGCGCTCGTGCGCATGTGCGGGATGACGTATAAGGAACGGCGCGCCATCGTGGGAATGAAGCCGCACCGCGCCGATATTCTTCCGGCCGGAATCATCGTGCTGGAAACCGCGCTCGAGATGCTGGGTCACGATCGCGCGATCGCCACGACCGCGGATCTGCTCGTCGGCTACTTGCTTTCCCAGCGCGATCGCCGCCCGATCAACGCTCGCGCCATCCCGCACTAGAGGAGGCCGGCGCCCGCGCCCCGGACTTCGCGGTCATGGACGACAAAGCGATTCTCAAGCACATCGAGGACCTCGTCGGCGAAGAGCACCGGCTGCTCGAACACGGCGATGCCAAGAACCTTTCCGAAGACGACCGCAAGCGGCTCGACAACGTCGGGGTCCAGCTGGACCGCTACTACGACTTGCTTCGGCAGCGCCGCGCGCGGCGGGATGCAGGACAAGATCCGGACATCGCGCACATGCGTTCTGCCGACACGGTTGAGCATTATCAACAGTGAAAGGGTCCACGCCCGCGTCTCGCGCGGCGTCACCTTGGGATGGTGGTGGAACTGGCAGACACAGCAGACTTAAAATTTGCCGCTCGAAAGAGCATGCGGGTTCGATTCCCGCCCGTCCCATTTTCTTGAAGTAGCCTGAGAAGGCGTACAGCCGGGCAGCGGCTAGCGCGGCGTACGGTCGCGCTATGAAACGACCGGCTCTTGCATTCCCGATCTTCAGCCTCGCGCTGACCGCCTGCGGCGGCGGTGGCGGCGCGGGCGCAGCTACCGCGGTTCCCGTCGCCGTTGCCACGGCGAGTGCAACAGCGAGTGCGACCTATACCTGTCCGGCGGCGCAGACGTCGGCTGGAACGCTCAACTGCGCCGCGCTTCCCCTCGGCGACCTCAAATACTCGACGAGCGGCGCTCAACGCGGCTCGATCTATCTCTGTCACGTC
>DASSZO010000063.1:0-18956 GCA_035702815.1 Candidatus Aquilonibacter sp.
GAGCGGACAGTACGCGCGCGGCTTGCGAATGCCCGAGACGTACGACGTCATCGTCATGAGCATGGCGCCGTTGTGGCATGAACCCGTCGCGTTGGTCATCGCCATCTGGAAGTCGTGGTTCGAACCGTTGGTATGGATGCCGTCAAGCGTCTTGGGTCCGAGGCTCTTTGCGTTGGCCGACACGGTCATGTCGACGGTTCCGGGCGCTTCGTTGCGAACCGTAGGCGCACTGCGCGAGGCGCTTTGCTGTGGCATCGTATCGCATCCCTTGGGCGTCGTGTCGCTGATGCGATAGGTCTTCTTCGCAAGATCGAGCGTGATGAATTGATGCTGCCGGCACTTGGAAATGGTCGCCATTTGCGCAACGGGATCTTCTTCACGCACCCAGCTCTTCGACCAGTAATACGTGTAGCGGACGACGTGGCCGTTGCGCAGCATATTCATCATCTGCATCGACGCGCCCATGGCGGGGCCCATCATATTCTGCGCCATACGATCCGCAGCGTTTTCGGACGCCTGATCGACGGCGGCGCCCATTGGATTCATCGCAGCATTGAGCAAATTCCCCAGGCCACCGTGCCGTTTGGGCGGCGTCGGCTGCTCCGCGACGTTTGATGGCGGCGTCATCGCGAGTTTGTAATCGTCTTGAAACGAACCCGGCGGCGGCGGAGTCGCCGGCGCGAGCACCATGCGGGAGAGTTCGTCATATTGAAGGGCGACCGGGGTGGGTGTCGGGGTCGGTTTCGGCGCGGCGCTCGTGCGAGCTGTCGGAAGAGCGAGAAGCGCGATTACTGCTGCTCCGCCGAACGCCAGTGCCGTCGGCATATGTTTCATGAGTGGTCTCCTCAAGTAAGCGACGGGTAAACCGGACTGCGCCGCGCGCGCGGCGAACGCCTTTTGCAGAATGCAGGACGTGACGATCAAGGTCCGCGAGAACGGGCCCTATCTGGTCAAAGGTACGGTTACGCTGATCGACGCCGACGGGAAACCATACGCGGTTGAAAACGATTTCGTGCTGTGCCGCTGCGGGCACTCGCAGACCAAACCGTTCTGCGACGGAAGCCACCGGCATAACGGGTTTAACGCAACCGAGCGGGCCCCAGGTCCACAGGAGTAATCGATGCCCTCATACGTTCGCGCGGGATCGCTCCCGCACAAGCGGCACATTCAATTCCGGCGCCCCGACGGCGGTCTCTACGCCGAGGAACTCTTTTCCACCAAAGGCTTCGAGAGCGTCTACTCCCTGCTCTACCACCTGCGTCCGCCGACGGCGACGCTCGACGTGCGTCCCTGGAATCGCCCGGCCGTCAAACTGATTCCGAACGAACCGCTGCGCAACCGTCACTTCAAAACCGCGCAGGTGCAAACGTCGGGCGACGCGATCGAGTCGCGGCGTCCGTTGCTCGGTAACGACGATATCCTCGTGTCCCTCGCCGATGCGGACTCCGAGATGTCGTATTGGTATCGCAACACCGGCGGCGACGAATTACTCTTCATCCATCACGGTGCCGGCGTTATCGAGACGAACTTCGGTGAGCTGGCGTACCGGGCGAACGACTATCTCATTCTGCCGACCGGAACGACGTATCGCGTGCTCCCGTCAGCTCCGACGCGCATGCTCGTGCACGAGTCGAGCGGTATGATCAAAATCCCGCGCAAGTACCGCAATGAGTACGGTCAGCTCGAAGAGCACGCGCCATATTACGAACGCGACTTCCGCGTGCCGGTCCTCAAACAGCCCGTTGACAAACAAGGCGAATACGAAGTTCGCGTGAGTAATGGGGGCCGTAACGCAACCTACATCGTGCAGAATCATCCTTGCGACGTGGTCGGATGGGACGGTTACTGCTATCCGTATGCGTTCAATCTCGAAGAGTTTGCGCCGATCACCGGCAAGTTGCACATGCCTCCGCCCGCGCACGCCACGTTCGAGGCCCCGGGTGCGGCCTTCTGCGCGTTCGTGCCGCGGCTGTTCGACTATCACCCGCTTGCGATTCCGGTTCCCTACAACCACTCGAGCGTCGATTGCGACGAAGTGCTCTACTACGTCAGCGGCAACTTCATGAGCCGTCGCGGCGTGGAGGAAGGCTCCATTACGCTGCACGCAGCGGGTGCGCCGCACGGTCCGCAACCCGGTGCCGTCGAGGCCAGTCTCGGAAAGACGTCGACGGATGAAATCGCCGTCATGGTCGACACCTTCAAACCACTCCATCTAGCGCAAGCCGCGCTCGACGTCGAAGATGAGGCTTACTATAAATCATGGGTGGAAGCGCCCTCGTACTCACCGTAGCCGCAGTCGGCATTCTTCATACGATCGTTCCGGATCACTGGGCTCCGATCGTGGTCGTTGCTCGGAGCCGCGGCTGGTCGCTCGCGCATACGGCGCGGGCGGCGGCCGGCGCCGGCCTGGGTCACGTCGTGACGACGCTGATCCTCGGCGCACTCGTCTGGTATGCCGGCAGTTTCGCCGCGGCGCGCTACGCACACGAGGTCACGCTGATCTCGGCGCTTGCCTTGATCGGTTTCGGCGCGTGGATCGCCTACGGCGGCTGGCGTGAAGCGCACGGACACGGCCATGGGCACGAACACGGTCACGATCACGGCCACGACCATCATGGGCACGCCCATCTCCATCGCCATGACGACGGAACCGAACACGTTCACTGGCACGAACATCACGATGACGACATCCATGAGATCAACGGCGGTGCCGCGGTTTTGCACGAACACGGCCACGCGGTCGCAGGACGAACCGCGCTGCTGTTGATCCTCGGCTCGTCGCCGATGGTTGAAGGCATTCCCGCGTTCCTCGCCGCCTCCACCTATCACCCGAGTCTGCTGCTTACGATGGCCGTTGTCTTTGCCGCATCGACAATCGTTACATATGTCGTGCTCTCGGTCGCCGGCCTACGCGGCCTCGAGCGAACGGGCCTGGGGGCGATCGAACGCTACGGCGAGATGCTCAGCGGCATCGTCGTGGCGCTCGTCGGAATCTACCAACTAGTCGGCGGTTAAGCGCCGCACGACGTAGCGAACCGACTTTGCTCGATCGCTTAGGTGCGCGCGCCCAACTTCCTCAAATCCCATTGCCGCATGAAACGCATCGGACGCCGCATTGGGCGGTTCGTAGTTGATCTCGGCGCATAGCACCGGATACCCGTCCTCGATCGCGCGCGCAATCAATTCACCGTAGAGCGTGCGCGCCATGCCGCGTCCGCGGCTTGACGCGCTCACGGCAATCCGATCCACGTACGCAAAACGAGGATACCGCGCGCGGAACCAGGCGAAATTCGGGCTCTCGTAGACCGCATCTTGATCGAGCGCGATGAGCATCGCGTCGCGTTTTGGCGTCAGAATCGCGACGTAGGCCGTCTGCAGCAAGGCGGTTAGCGATGCCGTATCGAGCGGTGACAGCATCGCCTCGGACTCCGCATTGAGCCGCAGGTACGCATCGAGGTCGCTTCCGCGATCGCGCTGGGCCGGGCCGGTTGCCATATCCACGAAACTCCGACGTCGCCGCTTACCGTGATGGAACGATCGTTCCGCTCGCCTTACCAAATCCAACGCGAAAATCGCCAGCCTCGCACCAGCCGCGCAGCGTCACCTCGTCACCGTCTTCGAGGAACGTGCGCCGTTCGCCGTCGGGAAGATCGATCGGCTTGGTTCCGTTCCACGTGAGTTCGATAAAGCTGCCGAAACTGTCGGGTGTCGTTCCGCTGATGGTTCCGGACGCATACAGATCACCGGGGCGGATCATCGTTCCGTTTACGGTTGCATGCGCGAGTTGCTGAGCCATCGTCCAGTACATCTCTTTAAAATTCGTCCGTGAAACGGGATGCGGCGCCGCGCCGCCGCGTCGCATGCGCTCCGTTCGAAGATCGACTTCGAGTTGGATGTCATACGCCCATCGCTCGCCCGTGCGCAGGTACGGCAGCGGTGCCGGCTCCTGTTCGGGGCTCGCTTTGCGGAATGGATCGAGTGCGTCGAGCGTTACGATCCACGGCGAGATCGTCGTCGCGAACGACTTGCCGAGGAACGGCCCGAGCGGTTGATACTCCCAGGCTTGGATGTCGCGCGCGCTCCAGTCGTTGACCAACACCAACCCGAAGATGTGATCGCGGGCGTTGGCAATCGAGATCGGTTCGCCCATCGCATTGGACGGCCCGGTGATGAATCCGACCTCGAGCTCGATGTCGAGCTTGACGCTCGGACCGAAGATCGGCACATCGGCGTTGGGCGGTTTGCGCTGGCCTTTGGGACGAACGACCGGTGTTCCGTCAACGACGATCGTGCTCGAACGGCCGTGATAGCCGATCGGCAAGTGTCGCCAGTTCGGCATGAGCGCCTCGCCGTTGGGACGGAACAGTTTGCCGAGGTTGGTCGCATGTTCGATCGAGGAATAAAAGTCGACATAATCGCCGACGTCGACCGGCATGGCCATTCGCGCCTGCGCTTGTTCGACGAAAAACGATGCCGCGTTGAGGTTGCGCAGGCGCTCGTCGGCGGCGCTATCGGTTCGCAAGAGCGACGCGATGCGAAACCGCACCGCCTTCCATGTCTCGCGCCCGAGCGAAAGAAACGGATTGAGGCGCTCGGCTTGTAAGAACCGCCGGTCTAGGAGATCGTCGAGCAGCCCCGCGCCCGCGACCTCGTGCAAGTCGAGAATCTTTGTGCCGATTGCGATGCCCAGGTGCGTGCGCCCGCCATCGGCTCGAAATGCGCCGTACGGTAGGTTATAGATCGAGAAATCGCTCCCGTCGGGGATCTCGACCCACGAATGTACGTGTGGCAACGTGTTCCTATGCTTTCGGAAGAATGGACAGGTTGATCAGATCTTCGACCGGCTCGGCAAAACTGCAGCTGCCGTAAGAAATGAAGTGCTCGCGCGCGGTTTCGAGCGCTTCAAGCGGAATCGCTCGGTCGCGATACCGTGCTTCGTCACCGCTCAAAGCGAAATGGGACGCATCGGTATCCGCAACGATCTCAACCAACTCGGGAAGCTCCATAAAATCGGCGACCGCCGCGGCAAATAGGATGTTCAGAAAACCGTGCATCATGACGCCCGCAGAGGGGTTCTCATGGCGAACGGGATGGTGCAGCCCGGCCGTCGCTTTGAATCCGCCGCCGTATTCTCTATCGGCTGCGATGTACGCCGCGAGTTCCTCCGCGGAGGGATACGCGTCGGCCGTCACCCCGCCGCACCGAATCTTCCCGTACAAGTCGTACCGCCACAGCGCCTCCGCGGTGTTGGTCAGCAGCTCGCGCCAGCGCGCGTCGCGCGGCACTTCGACGTAGATCGGAAGGGTGCGCAAGCCGTACTTTTCCGCGAGCATCGCTGCCTGTCCGACCGTCGCCTCGTACGTGTCGCGCGCAGACGCAAGCGTCGGCAACGGCACCTCGAGGGCATCGATCGCGATGCGCTGCTCGTCTGCGGCGTACGACGCAAGACGATCGAAGATCGCGTCCGCCTTGCCGAACCACGAGCGCGGGTCGTTCCCCGCGTCCACGATTGCCGAAATGGGGATCGCTTCGGTCTCGGGGTGCGCGCAGCCGAGCAGCTCTTCAATGCGTGAAGCGGGAACGACAAAACCGCCAAGCATCCAGGCGTACGGACCGTTCCGGCAGGCGAGGTACTCGGCGACCGACGCGGCCATATCGAGTCTTGCCGGCGGGAACAGGCCGGCATAGTCGATGAGGCCTTCCAGTGCAGTTCGGGCGGCGGGCGCAAGCGAGGTCGAGGTGCTCATGGCCGCCTCTTTCGACAGGGCCCCTCTCGACGCTTCGCCAAGTTCGCCCGTATGAGCACGATGACGGAGGCGCGCAGCAATCCGCTTGCGCGTATCGATTGGGACTACGTTGAGTTTTACGTCGGCAACGCAAAGCAGGCCGCCCACTACTACATGTCGGCGTTCGGCTTCGAACAAGTGGCTTACGCCGGCCCCGAAACCGGGGTCAAGAATCGCTGCAGCTATGTCCTCGAACAGAACAAGATGCGCTTCGTGCTCACGGCGAGCCTCCTTCCGGACGACGAGATCGCGCGCCATGTGATGCTTCACGGCGACGGCGTCAAGGATATCGCGATCGTCGTGGACGACGCGCGCGCCGCGTACGACCAGGCGATGGCCGGCGGCGCCAAATCGATTGCGGCACCGGCCGAAGTCTCCGACGGCAACGGGCGCATCGTCAAAGCGACGATCGCGACCTATGGCGACACCGTGCACACGTTCGTCCAGCGCGACGGATACAAAGGTGCCTTCATGCCGGGATTCATCGAAATGCGCCGCTCGATTCCCGGCAGCAAAAAACCGCAGCTCCAATTCATCGACCATTGCGTCGGCAACGTCGGCTGGGGCGAGATGGACGCCTGGGGCGACTTCTACGCCAAGGTATTCGGCTTCTCGCAGCTCATTTCGTTCGACGACAAGGACATCTCGACTGAGTACACCGCGCTCAAGTCGAAGGTGATGACCGATCCGCGCCACCAGGTGAAGTTCCCGATCAACGAGCCCGCCGAAGGCAAGAAGAAATCGCAGATCGAGGAGTACCTTGATTTCTACCGCGGCGCCGGCGTTCAGCACATCGCGATTCGAACCGACGACATCGTCGCCACGATCGACGCGCTGACCTATAACGGCGTCGAGTTTCTCGATACGCCGGATTCGTATTACGAGATGCTCGAAGAGCGCGTCGGTAAGATCGACGAAGCGCTCGACGTGCTCCGCGAGCGCCGCATCCTCGTCGATCGCGACGACGAAGGCTACATGCTGCAGATCTTCACCAAGCCGCTGCAGGACCGTCCGACCGTCTTCTTCGAGATCATCCAGCGCAAGGGCAGCCTGTCGTTCGGAAAAGGCAATTTCAAAGCGCTCTTCGTGTCGATCGAAAAAGAACAAGAGAAGCGCGGCACGCTCTAGAGCGGCGAACGCGAGCAGGCTCCGGGGATTCCAACCGCCTCGACCGAAGTGAGGAGTCCCTATGGCCTTGCTCGCTCCATTGGTTTCGGTCGACGCCGTCATGCTCGAGGCGCGCGCGGCTGCGCTTGCAAAACGCTCGATCAAGACCTCGGCGAAACTGCAAGGCATTACGCTTGCGATTCGCTGCACCGATTTAACGACGCTCGAAGGCAAAGACTCGCAAGGACGCGTTCGCTCCCTCTGTGCGAAGGCAGTCTCGCCGCGGCCGGGATGGCCGAACGTCCCGAGCGTCGCCGCCGTCTGCGTCTATCCCAATCTGGTTCCGGTCGCCAAAGACGCGCTTGCGGGCACCTCGGTGAAAGTCGCCTCCGTCGCCACCGCATTTCCGAGCGGTCTCTCGAGCATGGAAGTCAAGCTGGCCGACACCGCCGCCGCACTTGCATCCGGCGCCGACGAGATCGACATGGTCATCGACCGCGGCGCATTTTTGGCCGGGCGCGAGCAGACGGTTTTCGATGAAATCGTTCAGGTCAAGGCATTGTGCGGCGACGTGCATCTCAAGGTCATTTTAGAAACGGGGGAACTCGGCACGTACGACAACATCCGGCGCGCGAGCGACCTCGCACTCGAAGCGGGCGCCGACGTCATCAAGACCTCGACCGGAAAAGTCGGTACGAACGCGACGTTCCCCACGGCGCTCGTCATGTGCGAGGCACTGCGCGACTTCGCCCGGCGCACCGGCCAGCGTCGCGGCCTCAAAGTCGCAGGCGGTGTGCGTACGACCAAACAGGCGTTGACGTATCTCGTGATCGTCAAGGAGACGCTCGGCGACGGGTGGCTCGACCCGGACTTCTTCCGCATCGGCGCGAGCTCGCTGCTCGACGACCTTCTTATGCAACTCGAAAAAGAAGAGACCGGCCACTACGCAGGAAGCGATTACATTCCAAAGGACTGAGCATGGCGATTTTTGAGTACGCTCCCGCCCCCGAAAGCGTGCGCCCATCGATCCGTGGGCGTTACGGGCTTTTCATCGACGGCAAGTGGACGGCGCCCTCGGGTGACGTCCATTTCGACACGATTAATCCGGCGAACGAAGAGAAGCTCGCCGAGATTTCCTATGCATCGCCGAGCGACGTCGACCGGGCCGTACGAGCCGCTCGCAAGGGCTACGAGAAGTACTGGGGCCGGATGAAGCCGGCCGATCGCGCGAAATACATCTATCGCATCGCGCGCGCGATCACCGAGCGTGGGCGCGAACTCGCGGTGCTCGAAACGCTCGACGGCGGCAAACCGATCAAAGAAGCGCGCGACTTCGACATCCCGCTGTCCGCCTCGCACTTCTTCTACTATGCGGGCTGGGCCGATAAGCTCGAGTACGCGCTGCGCGCGGGTCGCAAACCGCACCCCGTCGGCGTCTGCGGGCAGATCGTTCCCTGGAATTTTCCGCTGCTCATGGCAGCGTGGAAGCTTGCGCCGGCCCTAGCGTGCGGGAACACCGTCGTTCTCAAGCCGGCGGAAACGACGCCGCTGACCGCGCTCGCGCTTGCCCAAATCATCGAAGAGTGCGATCTGCCCCCCGGCGTCGTCAACGTCATCACCGGCGACGGTGCGACCGGGGCCGCGCTGGTCGAACACGATGACGTCGATAAGATCGCCTTTACGGGATCGACCGACGTCGGCAAGCGCATCATGCGCAGCATCGCCGGCACCGAAAAACGCGTCACGCTCGAACTGGGCGGCAAAGCCGCGCATATCGTCTTCGCCGACGCGCCGATGGATCAAGCGATCGAAGGCGTCGTCAACGGCATCTACTTTAACCAAGGACACGTCTGTTGCGCGGGATCGCGACTGCTGGTCGAGGAGCGCGTGCACGACGAGGTGATCGTGCGTCTTACGGAGCGCCTGCAGACGCTGCGCCTCGGCGACCCGCTCGACAAGAACACCGATATCGGGGCGATCAACTCACGGGCACAACTCGAGAAGATTGCAGAACTCGTGCAGAGCGGTGTCGATCAGGGAGCTACGCTGGTTCAGCAAACGTGCGACTTGCCCGCAAAAGGGTTCTTCTTCCCCGCCTCGTTTTTCACGAACGTGCATCCGTCGCACCGGATCGCGCGTGAAGAGATCTTCGGGCCGGTGCTCTCGATCATGACCTTCCGCACGCCCGACGAAGCGGTCGATAAGGCCAACAACTCGCAGTATGGATTATCGGCCGGCATTTGGACCGAAAAGGGCAGCAAGAATATGTGGGTAGCCCAACACCTGCGGGCGGGTGTCGTCTGGTGCAACACCTTCAATCAGTTCGATCCAAGTTCGCCGTTCGGCGGCTATCGGGAATCGGGCTTCGGGCGTGAAGGCGGCGTGCACGGGCTGCTCGAGTATCTTGCGCACTGAACCTCGCACCTACGACGCGGTCGCGCTCGCGCAGCTCGACGAGCTGCTCGCCCGTTCGCCGCTCGCGCTCATCGGCTGGGACGCAAACTTTCGCATCACCTACTGGTCGCGCAGTGCCTCCGACATGTTCGGATACGAACGTGAGGCGGTTCTGGGCAAGACGCTCGCGGAATTCTCGTTCGTTCCCCCTGAAGACGTCGATACCGTTCGCGATCTGCAGCGTCGCCTCGACATCTCGACGCGCGATCGTGCGATCATCAACATCAACCGGAACCGGCATCGTTCCGGGGAAACGCTCACCTGTCGTTGGACGACGTTCGCAGTCCAAGAGCACGACCCGCATTTTCACATCCTCTCCTACGTAGAGGACATCACCGAAACCGTCAACGCGCAGGCGCTGCTTTCCGAGAGCGAAGAACGCTTCCGCTCGCTCTTCGAGCACAACCCCGAGATCATCATGATCTTCGGACGCGACGGAACGATCCTGGATGTGAATCACGCCGTGACCCGCTTCGGCCCGGCGCGACGTGAAGAGATCATCGGGCTGCATTTCAGCGCGTTTTTGCATCCGGACGACGTTCCGCGTCACGACGAATACCTGCGGCGCGCGCTCGAAGGCGAGACGCTCTACTACCACGCGCGCGCGCACACGCTGCAGGGACGTCCGCTCGAAGTCTCGATCACAACGATTCCGACGTACAATGCGGGCAAGATCGAGGCGGCATTCTCGATCATTCGGGACGAAACCGACCGGCGCGCGGCGCAAGCGCGCATCGAGCGCCAGGAGCGCGAACTGCACGATAGCGAGGCGCGCCTGCGCTCGCTTTTCGAACACAACCCGGACGGGGTGCTCGCGCTTGCGCTCGACGGCACGATCACCGATGTCAACGACGCCTGTTTGCGCATCGGAAACTTCCCTCGCGAAGGTGTCATCGGCGAGCATTTCAACCGGTTCTTGCCCGACGAGGACCGCGCCGGAGTGGATCACGCCTTTGCGCGCGCAGTGGCAGGCGAACCGACGACGGTCAAGATGCGGTCGTTCCGCATCGACGGTTCATCGGTAGAGATCGACGGCACGCTCATTCCGCAATACGCCAACGGTCGCGTCGTCGGCGTGTATACGATCGTGCAAGACGTCACCGAGCGCAATGCGGCCGAACGCCTCGCGCTCATGCAGAGCCAACGCATGCGCAGCCTTTACTTCATCGCAGCCAGCGGCGACTATCCGGATGTACGCATGCGCGCGTCGCTGGAAATGGGCTGCCAAGCGTTGGATCTTTCGACCGGCGCGGTCGTCGAGCTCATCGACGGCGCGCGCATCGAGGCCATCTTCCGCGAACCGAGTTACGCGGGCGTCGACGACGAGACGATCCTTGACGTCGCGCGCTCGGTTGCGGACCTTCCCGGTCCCGCAATTCCCATTCCGGTCGCGAACGGGATTGCGATGCGCCTCGACGTGGGCGGCGAGGTCTATGGCGCCGTGGTTTTCGCCTCATGCGATGCGCCCGAGCGCGCGATGGGGTCGACCGACGCCGATCTTCTAGGCTTGATCGCCACATTGATCGCGGGCACGATCGATCGCAGCCGCCAACGCGCTCGCCTGCGCGCGATGGCGTATTACGACGCCTTGACCGGACTTCCAAACCGCGTGTTCCTGGCTGAAAAGTTACGTGATGCGATCGAAGTGGCGCAATCGCGCTTGGGACGCGTCGCCGTGCTCTTCCTCGATCTCGATCGCTTCAAGGACGTCAACGACACGCTCGGCCACGCACGAGGGGACCGGCTGCTGCAGATGGCGGCGTCGCGTCTGGTCGATCAACTCGGCGATCGCGCAACGATTGCGCGCATGGGCGGTGACGAATTCGTCGTACTCTTGACCGATACGCGCGACGCCGACGCCGTTCGGGATATTGCCGAAGAGATCGTCGGCTCGATGACCGAACCGTTCCAACTCGACGAATACGAACAGTTCATTTCCACGAGCATCGGCATCGCCGTCTATCCCGAAGATGGGCGCGACGATCAGACGCTCATCAAGAACGCCGACATCGCGATGTATCGCGCGAAGGACCGCGGCCGCAACGGCTATTACTTCTACAACGCAACGCTCGAGGCGCCGATTCACATGCGCCTTTCGCAAGAAAAGCTGCTTCGTCGCGCCTTGGAATGCAACGAATTCGTCGTGTACTTTCAGCCCCTCATCGACGTGCGCACCGGTCACGTCGTCAGCGCCGAAGCGCTGGTTCGGTGGCAGCATCCCAAGAGCGGCCTCATCGAGCCGTCGCACTTCATACCCAGTGCCGAAATTAGCGGGCTCATCGTGCCGCTCGGCGATTGGATCCTCGAGCATGCGGCCAAACAAGTGCGCATCTGGCACGATACGCTCGCCCCGATTCGACTGGCCGTCAATTTGTCCGCGCGCCAATTTCACTCGCGCGACCTGCGCCGCCGCGTGATCGCCGCGCTCGAGGCCGCCGCGTTCGATCCGTCGTTCCTCGAGATCGAGATCACGGAGACCGTCGCGATGTCCGACGCCGCGCAGACGGTCGGTATCGTGCGCGATCTCAAAGCGGCCGGCATCAGAACGGCCGTCGACGACTTTGGAACCGGCTACTCCTCGCTTGCGTATTTGCGCCGCTTCGCGCTCGACGTATTGAAGATCGACGGCTCGTTCGTCGTCGGCCTCGGCCACGAGGTGTTTGACGAGACGATCGTTCGCACGGTCATCGGAATGGCCCACAGCTTAGGGTTGGAAGTCGTCGCCGAAGGCGTCGAGACGGAGACGCAAATGCATTTTCTTGCCGAAAACGGTTGCGATCTCGTCCAAGGGTATGCGATTGCGCCCCCGTTGCCCGCCGATGAATTCGAGCGGTTTCTCATCCGGAGACGGGAAGCCTCACCGGCATCCGGGTAAGGGGAAACCGATGATACACATGAGCGGTACATTGGACCGCGCTGCCTTGTTGGAACGGTATCGCCAAAATCGCGAACGCTCGGCGACGATCTTCGCGCTGATCGAGGATAGCGCGATGTACGACCGGCCCATCCCGCTGCGCCACCCATTCGTCTTTTACGAAGGGCATCTTCCGGTCTTCAGTTACCTGACGCTCAACGAACGTGCGTTGGGCGAGCCCCCGATCGATCCGGATCTCGAAAAGCTTTTCGAGCGTGGCATCGATCCCGCATCCGCCCAGGCGGCAACGCATCACATGCGCGCCGACTGGCCGTCGCGCGAGCGCATCGAGGTGCTTTCGCGCGAGATCGATGCGCGCGTCGAACGTGCGTTGAGCGATGCGCCGATCGTGGACGACTCGAATCCGCGAACGCGTCGCGGGCAAGCGGCCTTCACGATACTCGAGCACGAGCAGATGCATCATGAAACGCTGCTTTACATCATCCACCAGCTCGATTATGCGAAAAAGGGCCGAATCGCCCAAGAGCACGTCGATCACGCTCGCGTACCGAACGAGATGCGCGCGGTCCCGCGCGGAACGGCGACACTCGGCGCGCATTTCGACGAGATCGAGTTCGGCTGGGACAACGAGTTTGGCCGCACCGAGGTGCAGGTCGCGGCATTTGACATGCAGCGTTTTCCCGTGACCAACGGCGACTGGCTTGCGTTTGCGCGCGCCGGCGGCCCGATGCCGCCGTTTTGGATCGAGCGCGAGGGCGAGCTGTTCTTGCGCGGGCTCTTCGAAGAATTGCCGCTTCCCCTTTCATGGCCCGTCTGGGTGACGCATCAGCAGGCGCGCGCATACGCGGCGTGGGCGGGAAAGCGGCTGCCGACCGAGGCCGAGTATCATCGCGCGGCCTACGGAACGCCCAGCGGCGCGGAACGGCCGCAGCCCTGGGGAGCGCAGATGCCGCACCCGATGTACGGCAACTTCGATTTCGAACGCTTTGACCCCGAGCCCGTCGACGCGCATCCCGCCGGCGCGAGCGCATGGGAGATCGAAGATTTGATCGGCAACGGATGGGAGTGGACGTCGTCGCTCTTCGAACCGTTGCCGGGCTTTGCCCCGATGGCGTCGTATCCGCAATACTCTGCGGACTTCTTCGACGGCCGCCATTACGTCATGAAAGGGGCATCGCCGGTGACCGCGCGCGAACTCGTTCGGCGCTCGTTCCGGAACTGGTTTTATGATGACTATCCGTACATGTATGCAAAGTTCCGTCTCGTGGGCTAGCGCGCTTCTTCTCTCTACCGCATTGATCGTTTCCGGATGTTCCAAACAGGGCTCGGCTACCGCCGGGCCCTCCGGCGTTTGGCGCATCGCCGTGCCGATCAACCCGACGCAACTCAATCCGATCCTGGCGCAGAATACCATCGAGGGCTTCATCGACTCGCTGATGTTCAGCAAGCTCGTGACGATCGATGACAAGGGCAACGACGTCCCCGATCTCGCGCAAGTGGTGCCGACCCAGGCCAACGGCGGCATCAGCAAAGACGGCTTGACGATCACGTATCATCTCCGGACGAATGCCAAGTGGCACGACGGCACGCCCGTGACGAGCAAAGACGTCAAGTTTACCTGGCAAGCCATCATGAGTACGGCAAACAACGTACTGTCGAAGCACGGATACGACCAGATTGCCTCCATCGATACGCCCGACGATCACACCGTTGTGATGCACATGAAGCACGTCTTCCCGCCGGCTGTCGATACGATCTTCGGTGAAAGCGATACGCCCTACGGGATTCTGCCGGCGCACCTTTTGGCCAAGTATCCGAACCTCAATCAAATTCCGTTCGACGCGGCGCCCGTCGGAAGCGGCCCGTTCAAGTTCGGACGGTGGGAACGCAACGATCGCATCGTTCTCGAAGCTAATCCCGATTACTATCGCGGCGCACCCAAACTCAAGCAGGTCGTGGTCCGCATCGTCACCGATTCAAACACGACCGAATCGCTGCTGCGGACGCATGAAGTGGATTTGGCGCTGGAAACCACGGCGTTTCTCTACAACGATTTCGCCAACGCTCCGCATTACGTGCGCCAGGTGGTCGATGCCCCGTCGTGGGTCGCGCTGTTTTACAATCTCAAACGCCCCCCGCTCGACGATCTTGCCGTGCGGCGCGCGATTGGGCTCGCGATCGATAAGACGTCGATCATCGACAAAACCACCTACGGAACGGGCACGCCCCTTGCGGCGGACCAAACCCGCTTCTCGTGGGCGTACGATCCGTCACTCAAGCCGATCCCGTACGACGTGACCCAGGCCAAAGCGCTCTTACGGCAGGACGGATGGATTCCAGGTCCCGACGGCATCCGGCGAAAGAACGGCCAGCGGCTTTCGCTCCAGCTGGCCTTCGGTTTGGGCAGTCCGTCTACACGAAACATGGTCGTACTCGTCCAGCAGATGCTCAAAGGCGTCGGCATCGATCTTCAAGTCAAAGGCTACGATTACCAGTTGCTGTACGGATCGCAGGAAACGGGCGGTATTTACAACTCGGGAAAATTCGACATCGGCGTGTACCCGTGGGTTTCGGGCGCGGACCCTGACGATTCATCGATGTGGTTGTGCAGCATGGCGCCCCCGGCCGGCAACAACATTCCAAAATACTGCAGCAGCGAGATGGACGCCGCGCAAAAGATGGCCCTGTCCACCTTCGATCGCACCCGTCGGAAGGCGGCGTACGCGAAGGTACAGGAACTCCTGCTGCGCGACCAGCCGGGCGTCTTTCTCTTCGCCAACCGCCTGCGCTACGTTCACACGGACGATCTTCAAAACTTCACGCCCAACGGCGTCAGCGAAGGCTGGAACGCCTATCAATGGAACAGGTAGCCTATGACGACACTAGCGACTGAGAAGAAAGTGCCGGTGACCGTAGCCTATGGCGACGGCATCGGGCCGGAAATTATGGATGCGACGATTCGCATCATCGAAGCAGCGGGAGCCGCCCTCGATCTCGAGCGGATCGAGATCGGCGAAGCGGTCTACAACAAGGGCCAGCAGAGCGGAATCGAACCGTCCTCGTGGGACTCGCTGCGGCGCACGAAAGTGTTTTTGAAGGCACCGATCACGACGCCGCAAGGCGGCGGGTTCAAGAGCCTCAACGTCACCGTTCGCAAGACGCTCGGAATGTACGCAAACGTGCGTCCGTGCGCCTCGCTTGCGCCGTACGTCGCGACGAAGCATCCGAACATGGACATCGTAATCGTGCGCGAGAACGAGGAAGACGTCTACGGCGGCATCGAGCACCGCCAAACCAATCAAGTCGCGCAGTGTCTCAAGCTCATTTCGCGTCCGGGAAGCAAGCGCATCATTCGCTACGCGTTTGAATACGCACGCGCGAACAAGCGTAAGAAAGTCACCTGCTTCACCAAAGATAACATCATGAAGATCACGGACGGGCTCTTTCACCGCACGTTCGAAGAGATCGCCAAAGAATACCCCGAGATCGAAAGCGAACACTGGATCGTCGATATCGGCGCAGCCAAGATGGCCGACACGCCTGAAGCGTTCGACGTCATCGTGATGCCGAATCTCTACGGCGACGTCCTTTCCGACGTCGCGGCGCAGATTACGGGTTCCGTCGGCCTTGCCGGCTCGGCAAATATCGGCGACCACTGTTCCATGTTCGAAGCGATCCACGGCTCCGCGCCGCGGCGCGCCGGCCAGAATATGGCCAACCCGTCCGGCTTGCTTCACGGCGCGATCCTGATGCTCGTGCACATCGGGCAAGGCAAAGTGGCCGAGCGCGTACACAACGCATGGCTCAAGACGATCGAAGACGGCATCCATACCTACGACATCTATAAAGAGGGCGTTTCGAAGCAAAAGGTCGGCACGCGCGAGTTTGCCGACGCGGTCATCGAACGGCTCGGCCAATCGCCGGTGAAGCTCAAAGCCGTCGAATACCTCGAAGACGTCAAGATGAATCTCATGATGCGTCCGGCGGGCAAACCGCCGATGAAAGTGCGCGTAGGCGTCGATGTGTTCGTCGATCGTCGCGACGGTAACCCCGATCAGATCGCCGAGCTCATGCAAAAGTTCAACGTCGACGGCGCGAAGCTCACGGTCATCAGCAACCGTGGAACCAAAGTGTGGCCGAATGGAAACCCCGACACCTATTGGAGCGACCACTGGCAGTGTCGCTTCGAACAGGACGGCGACGCGCTATTCACCCAGGAGCACGTCGTCAAACTGTTGCAGGCGGCGGACCGCGCCGGCTTCGATGTTGTGAAAACCGAAGGGCTTTTCACATTCAACGGAGAGCGCGGTTACTCGCTTGCCCAGGGACAATAGCGTCCGCTTGATTCGCTAATTTTCCGCAGTAAAGCGCCGCGCGGGCGTGCCGATGATTCAGAGTACAGGAATCAATGGCACGCCCGTTTTCTTTTCTTGCGATGTTGCTGACCGTTGCATGTTTGCTCGGCGGGATGGCGCGCGCCGACATCCATGATGCGGCACCGGCCGACGAATACTTCGGGCCGTTCAAAGAAAGCATCCTCGGCATTCGTAACCACATCAACGACCTCGAACGCAAAGCCGATCGGGACCTTGCCGGCGCGGTGCGCGGCATCGATAATGTGGAACTCGCAATTGAAGACTGGCACAAGCACTATCCGCGCGATAGCTGGCTGCCCGGATTTCTCGATCGCGTCGTTCACGTCTACGGCCGAGCGCACGAGATCAACTCGTCGCACTGCAGGCAGGCGCTCGCGCTCCTCGAGCACGATTACCCGAAGACGCCGCAGGCGCGCGACGCGACGGCGTTCGCATCGCACCTCGCACTCGCCCACGGCGAACCGTAAGCGGGTGGGTACGCTTGCCGTATGAGCAAGCGATGGCGACGTTTCTGGAACGAACATAACCTCAGCATCGTTACTGCCGGAATTCTTGGGACGTGGATACTCGCATACGCGCTTGCCGACCAAAACCGGCACTGGGGCGCCTTCTTCGGTAACGCGATCGCCGATTGGAGCGGCGTCGTGCTCATGGTCCTGGGTACCAAATATCTGATGGAGCGCGGATCGCGCGAGTCGAAACGGCAATACGACCGCAAAGATTCCGGGATCCGCAAGGCACTCAAGGAACACTCATTTTCGATCTTCGTCGTCATCACGCTCGGCGGCTGGATCCTGCTCTTCAATCATCTCGATCCAAATGCGAAGTGGGGCCAAGTCGTGGGCAATCTCGTTTCGGAATGGACGCAGGCGCTGGGGCTCATCTTTCTCACGAAACGCCTGCGCGAGCGGGGCTCCGAAGAAAGCAAGTAGCGGGCGACGAAACGGCACGCATGCGAATTGTGAGCTTGCTGCCAAGCGCGACGGAGATTCTTTTCGCCATCGGCGCCGGCGAGGACGTCGTCGGCGTCACGCACGAGTGCGATTTCCCGAAATCCGCGCGTACGCTGCCACATCTCACCTCGTCCGCCTTACCCGCTGCCGGTTCGTCGGCGGAGATCGACCGGCACGTCCGGCGCAGTCTGCACGAGGGCTCGAGTCTCTATCCCTCGATGCGGAGTTGCTCGAACGGCTCGCTCCCGACTTGATCGTCACGCAAGAGCTGTGCTCGGTCTGCGCCGTCTCCTACGACATCGTCGATCGCGCCGCACGACGTCTCGGCAGCGATCCGCACATCGTTTCGCTCGAGCCGTCGTCGCTTGATGATGTCTTCGCAACGATTGCATTTCTCGGCGAGCTCACGTCGCGCGAGGCCGAGGCGACGGCCCTGGTGCGTGGGTTGCGCGACCGCGTTGCGCGCTTGAAAAGCACGGCAGCGCCGAACCGTCCGACGGTTCTGGTTTTGGAGTGGACGGAGCCGCCGATGAGCGCTGGACACTGGACGCCCGGCCTGATCGAACTCGCCGGCGGCACGCCGCTGCTCGCACATCCCGGCCAAAACTCACGCGCGTTAGCATGGGATGACATCGTTGCTGCGGATCCGGCGCATATCGTCGTCGGACCCTGTGGATACGATCTCGAAAAGACACGCGACGCCATCGACGAGCTTGCACGCTCGGTCCCGCAGTGGAGCGCGTTGCGCGCTGTTCAAAACGGCAGCGTTCACCCCATCGACGGAAATGCGTACATGAACCGTCCAGGACCGCGCCTGGTCGACACGGCCGAATTGATCAGAGATGCGCTGTTAGCAGCGGAAACGCGATAAGGACGGCGACTTCGGTCACCACCACGATTGCGCCGTAGACGTCGCCGGTAATGCCGCCGCCCAGCCGGCGCGATGCGAACAATGCGCACGCAACTGCGACCACCGCCGCCAATGGCAGCAGCAACACCCCGCTCCAACCCAACGCGCCCTCAGCAAGAATCGCCGCGATCACGCCGGCGACGGCGACGATCGCAACGCTTGGGCGCGACTCGAACGCGGACGCGCGCGTGCCGCCGCGTCCATAGGGAAAAAACCACGCGTTGAGGATTGCTCCCAGGCGCGACAGCACGGCCGCGAAGAGCACCGCTTCCGCTAGGCGCGCCAGCGGGATGAACGACAGCGCCGCGATCCATACGACACCAAGTACGAACATGCCGGCGACGGCAAACGTGCCGTGGCGCGGATCGTGCAAAATTTCGAGCCGCCGCTGCGGCGACGCCGTCACGAGCAAGCCGTCGCAGCAATCGAGAAACCCATCGAGGTGAATTGCACCGGTCAATACGATGGGCGCCACGAGCGCGATTACCGGAACCC
>DASSZO010000128.1:0-8039 GCA_035702815.1 Candidatus Aquilonibacter sp.
TTCGGCGCCGAGTCGGCGATGCGAACGGCCAGGATTGCTGCGGAACTTGCGGGCGACGGTGTGATCGGTATCGGTTTGGGCGGTGATGAAGCGCGCTTTCCGGCGGCATTGTTCGAAGACGTCTTTGCCTTTGCGCGCGCGCAAGGGCTGCACGTCGTGGCGCATGCAGGGGAAGCGGACGGCGCGCATAGCGTACGTGACGCGGTCGAATTGCTGGGCGCCGAGCGGATCGGTCACGGCATTCGTGCGCTCGAGGATCCGACCGTCGTCGAGATGCTGCGCGAACGGGAGATTCCGCTCGAGGTCTGCCCGACGTCGAATTTCTTGACGGGAGTCGCCTCGCGCGAGCATCCGCATCCGTTGCGCGAGCTCGACGCCGCCGGGTTGCGCATCGCGATCGACGCGGACGATCCGACGCTGTTCGGGACCACGATCTCCGATGAATACGCGTACGTCGCCCGGGAGATGGGCAACGACGCCTTGCAGCGCTTCATCCACCAGGCAGTCGACGCGTCGTTCTTGGATCCGCTCGCAAAGCAAGCGCTGCACGCCCGGATCGGCATGGAACCGGCTCCGCCGGGCGCGAAGTTCTAGACGGTATGTCCGGGCACAGTCATTTCGCCGAGTCGATCGAGGAGTATCTCGAGGCGGTCTATCGTTTGGAGCGGGAAGGTCCCGGCGTCACGACGTCCGGGCTCGCGTCGTCGCTCGGCGTTGCGCCGGCCTCGGTCTCGGGCATGCTCAAGAAGCTTGCAAAAGACGGATATGTACAGCAGGTGGCACGCGGCGAGGTCAAGCTGACGAGCAAAGGCCTCGACGTAGCGGTGCGGGTTCTGCGCCGGCACCGCTTGGCAGAACGCTTGCTCACCGACGTGCTCGGGATGCCGTGGGATGAAGTGCATGCCGAAGCGTGCATGCTCGAACACGCGATCTCCGAGCGGGTCGAACGGCGGCTCATGGCACTGCTCAACGATCCGCAAACGTGTCCGCATGGACAGCCGATCCCGCCCAGCGATTTGAGCAACCCGCCGGCGTTCGGCGAACCGCTCGCGCAGATGCCCGAGGGAACGCGCGCGCGCATCGAAAGCGTGACCGAAGAATTGCCGGAGATCTTGCGCTATCTCGGCGAGATCGGGCTGCGGCCGGGCACGGACATTTCGGTCGTTCACAAGGCGCCGCTCGGCGGACCGGTCACGGTCAGCGTCGACGGAACGACGCACGCCATTTCCCTCGAGCTGGCCCGCATGGTGACGGTTCGTCCCGCGTGATGATCACTCGGTTCCTCGTCATCGTCAACGTCATCGCATTTTTGTGGGAAGCGTCGGTCGCCGGTCCCGGCGCGTTCACCATGCTCGGCGGCAACATGGACGCGGTGCTGGAAAAGGGCGCGCTCTGGCCCGATGCGGTGCTCGTGTCGCATCAGTGGTGGCGCATCGTGACGTCGGCATTCTTGCACGGCAGCCTGATGCACATCTTCGTGAACATGATCTCGCTGTGGTCGCTCGGGCGCTTCATCGAATACATTGCCGGTTCGAGTCGGATGCTCGCGATCTACGTCATTTCGATGATCGCATCCGGGCTTGGCGTCGTGTTCTTGAGTCCGCACGACATTCCGACCGTCGGCGCGAGCGGCGCGATTTTCGGACTCTTCGGCGCACTTTTTGCGATCGGCTTTAAGCTTGGCCGCCCGGGAATGCAGTTGATTCGCGATAATATCGGCATCCTGGTGCTCAACCTCATCATTACGTTTACCGTCCCCGCGATTTCGTGGCAAGCACACGTGACCGGATTGCTCGCGGGCTTTATCGTCACGTTCGCCATCTATTTTCCGCCGCGCCGCATCGCCCCGGCGGTGGTTGACGCGACGACCGGCGACACGTACGAAACCGAATACCAGGCACCGCCGCCGCACGCATGACGGCGACGACGATCGAGCACGTCTTTGCGCCTGACGGGCCCATCGCGCGCGCGCTCCCCGGGTTCGAGGCACGCCCCGGACAGGTCCAGATGGCGCAACTCGTCGAGCGGGGCATCCTCGAAGGCATGCACACGATCGTCGAAGCGGGCACCGGCGTCGGCAAATCGCTCGCCTATTTGATTCCCGCGGTGCGCAGCGGAAAGAAGATCGTGTTATCCACGGGCACGATCGCGCTACAGGAACAACTCGTCCGCAAAGATCTGCCGTTAGTGGAACGCGCGCTCGGCATACCGCTGCGCGTAACGCTGCTCAAAGGGCGCAATCATTATCTCTGCAAGCAAAAGTACGAGCGGATGCGCGCCGATCGCCTCGTGCCGCCGTCGCGCGGGATGCAAGACATCTGGGACTGGGCAGGCCGTACGACGACGGGAGATCGCGCCGAACTGAGCTTCGTTCCGGCGGGGGACGATTGGGAACAGGTCGATGCCGATGCCGATGACTGCACCGGTGAGTTTTGCGAGCGTTTCCGCGACTGCTACTTTTTCAAAAAGCGCGACGAAGCCAAATACGCCGACATCGTCGTCGTCAATCACGCGTTATTCTTTCTCGATCTTGCCGTCGGCGGCGGCCTGATCCCCCCGTACGACGTCGCGATCCTCGACGAAGCGCATCAGTGCGAGCGCTGGGCGACCGATGCACTCACGGCTACGCTTTCGCGCGCCACGGTCGGCCGCATGATGCGTAAGCTGCACCGCAATTACAACGTTCCCGCCGCTTTCGATAGTGAGTTCGACGCCGGCATGCGCGGGCTTGAGCAGGTGCTGGCGCAAGTTCCCGGTGAGCGCTATCCGCTTTCGGCGAACGAAGATGCGTGGCCGGCACTCGAACACGTGCGAACGACGCTCTACAAGCTCGAGAACTGGCTGTACGCCAACTGGCATAGCGCGCTCAAGAAGAAGACCGACAACGACGCGGAGGCGGAACGGCGGCGCGACCTCGCGATGCGATCGGTCCTCGCGCACCAGGCGGCGATCGATCGCGCCGCCATGCCGACCGACGAAGCCATCGCGTGGGTCGAGCGTTCGGATGCCGACAACCGGTTCGAGGTCAACAGCGCCCCCTTCGACGTTGCGGAGTTTCTGCGGGCGACGCTCTTTGCGCGTACCCAAAGCGTCGTGCTCACGAGTGCGACGATCTCCGTCGGCGCACTTGCCAAAGCGGACGACGTCGCACCGTCATTCGAGTTTCTCAAGCGGTCCCTCGGTATCGAGGATGCGCAAGAACTGGTCGCGTCGTCGCCGTTCGATTATGCCAAACAGGCGCGGCTCTTTATCGCGCCCCCGCAGCTCAATCCCAAAGCTGCCGATTTCTCGCGCCGCGCGGCGCCGATCGTCGAAGAGTGTCTCGATCGCACCCGCGGTCGCGCCTTCGTGCTCTTCACGTCGTATGCGCGATTGCGTGAGGTGTATGCGCTCGTGCGCGAGCGGGTGCCGTTTCCGATCAAGCTCCAAGGCGAGCTGCCGCGCGCGCAGCTCTTGGCCTGGTTCCGCAAGACGCCGGGGGCCGTACTGTTTGCGACCGGAACATTCTGGGAAGGCATCGACGTCGTCGGTGAGGCGCTGTCGTGCGTGATCATCGACCGGCTCCCGTTTCCGTCGCCGTCCGACCCACTTGTCGCAGCGCGCATTCGCGCGTTGGAGTCGCGCGGTAAGGACGGTTTCGAGCACTACATGATTCCGGCTGCGATCGTGCGGCTCAAGCAGGGCTTCGGGCGGCTGATCCGTAGCATGAACGACAAGGGCGTCGTCGCGCTTCTTGACGGACGCGCCGCGTCCACGCGCTACGGAGCAACGATTCTTTCGGCGCTGCCGCCCGCGACCCGCATCAATCACCTCGACGAATTGACGGAGTTTTTTGCTTGATCAAGCGCTTCATCGCAACCCTAGCGCTCGCATCGTTGCTGCCGGCGCCCGCGTTTGCTTGGGGATACACCGGACATACGTACATCAGCCGCGTCGCAGCCGAACATTTTCCGGCGGAGTTGCCTGCATTCGTGCGCTCCAAGGCTGCCGTGGACATGGTGGCGACGCTCGGGCCGGAAGAAGATCGCATCAAAGGCGCTGGCCAATCCTGGGATGACGACAACGACCCGGGACATTTTCTCGACGTCGACGACAACCTCAGCGTCTATGGCGTCGTCAAACTCACCGCGCTTCCCCCGAGCATGGAGGCGTACGTGAGGGCCCTGGAAGCTGCGCACACCGATCCGTATAAGGCGGGCTTCGTTCCGTATAGCATTATGGACGGCTGGGAGCGCGTTCGTAAGGACTTCGCGATCTGGCGCGTCGACGACTATCTCGCGTCGCATGCCTTAACCGATGCGGCCAAGGCGCGGTTCGCCGCGGATCGCGCGCTTCGCGAGACGCTGACGTTGCGCGACATCGGCGTGTGGAGCCATTTCGTGGCCGACGGTTCGCAGCCGCTGCACATCACGATTCACTTCAATGGATGGGGACCGGGACCCGATCCGAAAGGATACTCCACCTCGCATCACATTCACTCGATGTTCGAGAGTGAATTCGTGAGCGCGCACGTGACGATGGGCGACGTCGTCAAACATCTCTCACCATTTACTCCGGCCAATCCGCACGCGCTGCTCTCCCAGACCGATATCGCGTCCATCGTCGGTGGATATCTCTCGGCAAGCGCGCTCGCGGTCGGGCCGCTGTACGACATCGAAAAGGCCGGCGGCTTTGCAGCCGCGACGCCGGCAGCGGTCGATTTTGCGGCGACGCAGTTAGGGCGGGGTGCGACGATGTTGCGTGACCTCGTTGCGCTCGCGTGGGAAGACAGCGCGAACGAATCGGTGGGATATCCGCCGATCGCCGTGCGCGACGTGCTCTCGGGAAAAGTGGTTCCTCCAAACGACGGTCAGTAAAAAACAGGCGTAAACTCATCCGGTCGTCTCTGGGCGGCGTACCAGGAACGTAGACACTCACACGACCGGAGGATTCACATGCGTCTTACTTCTCTTTTGCTCGCGGCAGCGTTCGTCGCGACGTCGGGCGTCGCACTTGCGGACTCGATGAAAGCCTCGCCCAAACCCGGCGCAATGCACTCGACCGCGATGAAGGGCGATCACATGAAGTCGAACGCCATGCACGGCTCGATGAAAAGCGACCACATGAAGCCCAACGCCATGCACGGCACTTCGATGAAAAGCGATCACATGATGGCGTCGCCCAAGCCGAAGGCGACGAGCAACCCGTAGCGCGCCGCGCAACGAGGGCTCGCCGCCACCCGGCGAGCCTCATTGCATGAGGAGCCGGTTGAAGAAGCTGCGGTATCGCTGCAGCGTGACGCGAAGCGCTTCGGTGTCGGCATTGCCGCCGCTATTCCACTGACTTTCGAGCGTTTCGCGCTCGCGACGGAACGTATCGGTCAATTCGTCGACGAGCGAACGAACCAGGCTCTGTGCCTCTTGCACCGCGCGACGCGGATCATCCACAAATTCGGCTTGGACGTCGTTCCATTGCTCGCGCAGGTCGTTCATGCGATTTTCGGGCAGAAAGTCCGCGCGCCGGTCGATCTCGCCGCGCTCGACTGCCGGACGGTCTTCGGTACGATCGTTCATGAATCAATCTCCTAAAAAATGCTGGCGCTACTCGACGAGATCGTCGAAGAGCGTTCGGTAGTGGACCATCGCTTGGCGAAGGTCTTCGGTCGACACCTCGCCTCGCTCGCTGCGGCTGGCAATGTCGTGAGCAGCACGATAGTTTTGCACGACGCTCGGATGGTCGGGCGAGAGATCGGCGGCCGACTGCTTAAAGCCGCCGTTCATTGGATACCCGCGATCGCGCATCACGTTGGTAATGAGCCTATCGGCGTTCGCCAGCGCCGCTTTGGGTTCGTCGACGAAGCGCGTTTGCACGGTTCGCCACTCTTCCGTATACCGCGATTTTGCACCGGGCGGCAGCTCTTCGATGTGCATGCGTTTCACGCGCTTTTCGCGCTGCTCCAGCTCACGTTCGGCGGCCGTGCGGTCTCCGGTCGTGCGAACGGTTCGTTCGTACTCCGGTCCAAAGCGCTTCCGCAGCGAGGCCGATCGATTGCGGCGAGCAAGGGCCACCACCGCCACGATGATCGCGATAATGATGATGGCGGCAAGAACGTACGTTGTGGTGGGAGTCGTTGTCGCAGGCATAGCTCTCTCCGTCGGATTGAGATATGCCGTAGGGTACCCCGCTTTGCGGCGAGTTAGTACGCGGAGTAGTATGCGTACGTGAAGCGGCGCATCAAGCGGTAGGCCGCGATCGTCGTAATTCCTGCGAAGAGAACCGAGCCGACGACGAGACCGCCGCACATCATGGTTTGATCGCCGTGCCGGAGCAGCGTCAGCGTGCACCAGATCGCGCTGGCTGCGATGGCGCCAATCGTTGCGACGAGTGCCCAGGTTGGGCGACTCAAGAAGAAGAGCAGCTGCACGTTCATCAAACCGATCATCACGACGCTATAGCCGACCGTGGCCCAGCGTAAGACCGTTAGCGCGTCCGACGACGCGGCGCCGAGATGGTTGGCCGCAATGATCATCGGTCCCACGACTTCGCCCAGAACGATTGCGGCAATCGCGGCGAGCGCGATTGCAAGGACGCCTCCGACGTAGAAGCGAGTGATCGAGCGTTGGAACGGATCGATCTCGCCGACGATTCCCGTCGATCCGGAAAGGATGCGGCGTGGGAGCGCTTCGAGAATCACGTTCGCGACACCGGTAACGGGCAAGATTGCGAGCAGCGCGATATCCGCGCCGAGTTCGTAGCGGGCGGCGTACGCAAAGATCGACCCGCCTTGAGCAAAGCCGGCAAAGATGCGGTCGCACAGAATCGCGGCAAAGTAGAGCGATCCAAAGATCGCATACGGTAGCGTCGCTCTGAACATCGAGCGCAGGCTCGGCGGTACGAGCGACCCATGCGATGACTTTTCGTTACGCGCGAGGCCGATGCGGGTGAAGGCGAGCACTACGAGACCGATGAGCGCGATCTCCGCCGCAAGGGTGATCGGCTCCCACGGCACGTCGACGTGCCGATGAAACGCAAGTGCAAACGTCAAGCCGGTAACGATCGTCGAGAAAGCCGCGATGGCGATGATCCACACGAAACGGCGCATCGTGTAGAGCGGCGCGAGCGATATCTGGAAGATCGACGTTCCCGCACAAAAGGCAGCGGCGACGGCCGCGTTCCGCGCGCCGTACGGAATCGCAAGCGCAGCCCAGAGTGCGAGCGACCCGAGGACCGTCACGGCGAGTGCCGCGCCGGTGAAGCGATCGAACGTCCAGCGCATCAACGGAGCGTTCTCCGCCAGAAAGTAAAACGTGAGCCTGCGCGCGATGGCTTGGGCGAAGAAGCCGCTGATCATCTGGGCGGCATAGACGCCCAGTGCGATCGCCGTTGCGAGCTCCACCGGCGTCGAGAGGCTCGACCAGAGTGACGCTCCGAAGATCACCAGGCCGATGACCGCGATGATCCAGGGCCCCGAATAGAGCGAGCCGACCGCATAGTCGCGGCACGTGCGCACGAACCAGGACGTGTCGCGCTGCTCCCCCCGCTCTTCGTCGGTAACGTACTTGTCGATTAAGACCGTGACGTCGCGAGCCAACGCAAACAAATCGGGGTACCAAAGCTCTCGCACGATATCGCTGGAATAGCCGAGCGACTCGAGAAGGATCGCGACTTCATCGACCCCTTTGGGGCGCCAGCCGCGGCCGAATGCGTCATTGCGCGCCATCGCGACGATGTTGCGCGCGGCGATCTCGACTTCGCGCTCGCGCCGTTCGAACGGCTCGAATTCAGCAAACGGATCGAGCGACATTCGAATACAACTCCGCGTAGCGTTCCAGGAATGTTGACTGCGTGAATTCCGCAAGCGCGCGTTCGCGCGCTCGTTCGCCGACGCTGCGCGCGTACGCAGGATCGCGTAAGTAGGGAATGAGTGCCTCGCCGAGACGATCGGGTCGCTTGGGCGGCACGACGGTTCCAAACGGGCCGATTGCTTCACGCACGCCGCCGACGTCCGTTGCAACGACCGGTTTTGCGCACATCATCGCCTCGATGATCGTAAACGGAAA
>DASSZO010000072.1:0-4685 GCA_035702815.1 Candidatus Aquilonibacter sp.
GCTGCGGCAAGGCCCGCGTGATCCTCCAGGCGCAAGTCGCGGGTGAACCGGTACACGACGCGTTGCGTCACAGATGCTCCACGTAGGCCGTCACGTCGTCGACGTCTTGACCGGTAAGCACGGCGGGATAGAGCTTGGGCATCGGCGGTTGCGGATCGACGATCGCCGCCCGCACCGCATCGAGCGACATGCGCGTGCGGATGCCGCGCAGTGACGGGCCGATGCGATCGCCGGCGCCGCTCGCGCCGTGGCACGCCGCACAATTGACGGAAAAAATCGATGCACCGCGCGACGCATTTGCCGCCGTTTCGACCGGATGCGTACGGGCGTTCGCGGTCACGCGGTGTCCGCACGCCGACAGAGTAACGAGAACGACGATCGCCACGTAAGAGAAACGCAAAGCCGGCATACCGCGCGTTTTCGTTTGGAGGTCTCCTTCTCCCCACTTGGGAATCAGAGCGAGTCGTGGCTCGAAAGATCTTCTTGCGCTTTGCACAAGCGAGCGATATCGCCCGTCTCCAACACGACGGCGTCCTTACCGGTGCGCCGTCCGCGCGTGAGACGTGGGCGCAGCGCATGACCATGTGCTTGAGCGAGCAGAAAGCGGGGCGCCGCCTCATCCTCGTCGCCGAGGACGAGAGCGGGCTTCTCGGGATGGTCCAACTGGTCTTCAAGCTTCCCGCCGGATACGACGACCCTGAGGCTGCCAACGGCATGGACGTCGCGATGATGGAGAGCCTGCGTTTGCGTCCCCACGTCCCCGTGGAAGTCGGCACCGAATTGGTCGGTGAAGTTCAGAAGCTCGCAACGAAGCGAAACGTCAAAACGCTGACGTTTCTGATCTCGATGAGCAACACGCGCGGGATCAATCAAGCCAAGAGCTGGGGCTTCGAAGAGTTTCGCATCATGCCCGAAGCGGACAAGATGCTTGCGTTCTTCCGTAAATCCGTCGATTAGCGCCCTCTCGCGCTACTGAATCCCCTCGGAATTACTGCTCGCGCGGAACGTAAAGGCATCGCGGTAAATCCCCGCGGTCGGACGCCCGTTGATCGTGCGCGGCGAATATTTCGCCTGCATCGCAGCTTTGCAAACGGCGTTGTCGAGCACCAAATATCCCGACGACTTCGTAATCGTGCACTTCACCGGCGCGCCCCGTTCGTCGACGCTCACTTCGAACGCCGTCGTGCCTTCGGCGCCCATTGCGTAGGCGATCGGCGCGGGACGCGGGTTGATCGCGGTATCGCCGCCGATCGGCGTGACGTCGCGAACGACGTAACTGGGTGCAACCGCAATGGATTCGGCGCGACCGACCAGTACCGGCGGCTGCGTTCGAGTGACGGCGGCAGGTGCGGTCGTTGCACGCGGCAGCGCACGATCGCGGCGCCAGACCGGCACGTCGGACTCATGCGGCACCGGAGCCGGCGCACTCCGCGCAACGATCGTTTCGGTGGTGTGAACCGGCGTCTTGACCTCGGGGCGGTCGCTCTGACGAAGCGTGATGACGTTGTGCACGACGACGATTCCCGGTTCGGGGGCGGCCTTCGGTTTGACGGATTGCACCTGCGCCGGACGGTGTTCGAGCGTAATGCGCATTGGAACCGCTGCAACTTTTTGCGGCGCATCGGCGATGACGATCGGCCGCGCATTCGTGGCGATGAGCGCGTGCACGCCCAAGGACGCGACGAGCGCAAGGACGGCCGTCGATGCTCCCGCGGCCCAAGCAAATCGAACGCGGCGCGCGCGGCGTTCGCCCGCGCGCATCGGAACCGGTTCCCAGACTTCAGCGGCCTTGGCGTCCGCGACGGTTTGCATGACCCGTTCGATCTCGCGCTCGCCGCCCAACTCGCGCAAACACGACGCACACGCCGCAATGTGGCGGCGATATTCGTCGCGTTCGCAGTCGCTCGCCTCGCCGAGCGCCACCGCTCCGGCGAGAATCTCTGCGCGAGCGCAGTCCTTGTTCATTCTTTCTCCGTCATCACCGCCCGCAACGTCTTCATCGCGCGACACACGCGTTGACGTACCGCATCGGACGAGGTCCCAAGCATCGTTGCTGCTTCCTGCGACGAATAGCCGGCGTAGGTCGTCAGCAACACGGCTGCCGATTGATCCGACGGCAAACGCGATAACGCCGCCTGCAGGTCGACCGATGCCGCACTCTGTTCGTCGATACGCCACGAGCGCACGTCGTGATCGCGATCGAGCGGCAGCATCCGAATGATCTTCTTGCGCCGCAGGAACGAAATCGCGCTGTTCGTCGCCGTCTTGTACAACCAGCCCGCCGTCAACGGACGATCCGGATCCGCTTGCAGCGTTCGATACGCCGCAAAGAACACGTCTTGCGTCAGATCGAGCGCCGCTTCACTATCGCCGACCATGCGCCGAAGATAGCGTGCGAGTTTCGTTTGATACTCTCGCACGAGCGATTCAACCCGAATCTGCGCGCCCGCCGAAGAGCTGGTTGCGAGGTAGACCTCCTCCACGAATCTGTCCCCCCTTTTCGCTCTTAACGGCGTTAGGGGCGATGTTGTGACTTCCTTCGCGGGCGTTTTGGAACTCGGGGCGGGGACGTTCGCCTTTCCGCTTCCTGCGGAAAGGCTACTGCCTTCCTCGGCCCTCTCGCCATCCTGGCTTCGGGCCTCGTGAAGAGCCCCCGCCCCGACTTCCAAAACACCCGCAAAGGAAGCCACAACGCGATCATTACGCCGGGCGAGCGAATAGGGTTTTTGGGTTTTTCAAAAAGTGTGGAGGCAAGCCGACGCGGCGGGTGCTGGACGAGATGTTGGCTGGGAGGCGGTGGGGTTGGTCGAGCGCGGGGGGCTCTTCGCGAGGCCCGGAGCCAGGATGGCGAGAGGGCCGAGGAAGGCAGTAGCGTTTTCGCACGATGCGAAAACGCGCGCGTCCCCCGCGCTCGACCAAGCCCGCCGGCTCCCCCGCTACCCGCCAATCTCCGAGAAGGCCCTCATCTGCGAGGAGGCTTCGCCGAGTTTGAGGTGGTGGCGTTCGGGCTTGATCGCCATCGAGGCGCGGAAGATCGCGGCGAGGTCTGTGGTGGCGGCGCCGTTGCGCAGCGGGGTTCGGAGGTCGATGTGATGGTCGCCGAAGAGGCAGAGGCGCAGGCGGCCGTCGGCGCTCAGGCGGACGCGGTTGCAGCGCTCGCAATAGTCGTGGCTGAGCGGGCTGATCACGCCGACGGCACCCTTGGCACCATCGTAGGCGAAGTAGCGCGCCGGCCCGTTTCCGGGCGGCCCGGAGACGGGGCGCAGCGCGTGGATCGCGCCGATCCGCGCCAGGATCTCGTCGGAACTGAGGTAGGTGTCGCTCTGCATGCCCAGGTTCTCGTGGACCGGCATCACTTCGATGAAGCGAACGTAGACTTCCCGATCGCGCGCAAGCTCGGCAAAGGCCTCGAGTTCGTCGTCGTTGCTGCCGCGCATGACGACGCAGTTGATCTTTACCGGCGCCAACCCGGCAGCGAGTGCGGCGTCGATTCCGCGCAGCACCTTCTCGAGACCCGGGCGTCGCGCGATTCGTTCAAACCGGTCGGGCTGCAGCGTATCGAGCGAGACGTTCACGCGTCGCAAGCCGGCGCGTACGAGATCGTCGAGCTGATCTTCGAGCAGCAGCGCGTTGGTGGAAAGCGCGATGTCGTCGATTCCGGCGACGGCGGCAATTCCGGCGACGAGACGGTGCAGGTCGCGACGCACGAGCGGCTCACCGCCGGTCAGGCGAATACTGCGCACGCCCGTGCTCGCAGCGGCTTTTACCAACTCGATGATCTCTTCGTAGGTCAGCAGTTCGTCGCGCCGCAGCCACGCCAACCCCTCTTCGGGCATGCAGTACACGCACCGTAAGTTGCACTTGTCGGTCACCGAAACGCGCAGATACGTGATCGGGCGCGAAAACGCGTCCGAAAGCGGCTGCGGTCGCGTGAGATCGACCAGCGTCATCGACTCTGCTCGAAGACCGAATCGGGAATCGGCGGATTGAACCGGTAATTGGTCATCGTCGAGGTGATCGTCCCCTTATACTGCGGTTCGTCCACGGTGCCGGTCTGCCCGGTGACGACGAGATATCCGTGTTGCGTACCCCAGGTATTATTCATGACGGCCGATCCGCCGTTGGAGTAATGCCACGTCATCGACGTGAGCGTCGCGCGTTTGTCGTCGACGACGGCATCGATGCTCTGCACGTTTCCCTCGCCTTTCGGCGTCAGCTTGAAGCGGGTCACGATTCCGTCATCGCCCGTTTTTTCGACGGTAAACACGTCCGCCCAATGCGCGGGCGGCACGATCTTCGGATAGAGCGTTCCGAACTGTTGTGCGATCGCGGGAAGCCCGCTCGTGATTTTGAGCGTATTGCGATCTGGATCCTTATGATAGTAGGTGCCTTCGAGATCGGTCGATAGGAACGGGAACGTCGTGAGGACGACGTGCGCGCGCAGCGTCGCTGTGTACGAATGCAGCGTCTTGTCGATGCCGGTCATGCGGGACAGCAAGTCGTCCTGGGCGCGTGCGCCAAAGGGCATCATCGCAAGGATCATCGTTGCCAGGAGCGCCGCGTACTTCATGCTCTGCCTAACGGCACTCCGGTGCCAAAGGGTTCCAGGGCCGCTTCGAGTTCGTCGCGCCGCAGCCACGCCAACCCCTCTTCGGGCATGCAGTACACGCACCGTAAGTTGCACT
>DASSZO010000140.1:0-4894 GCA_035702815.1 Candidatus Aquilonibacter sp.
GCGTCAATCCGTCGGCTGCCGCGACCGTCGCACGTATCGCGGTCGACGGTGCAGTCGCCACCCGGGTTCGCACGTCGACCGGCCTCGTGGACGTCCGCGTACAGTTCCCGCAAGCGGATCGCAACACGGTCGATGCGCTCAAGCAGGTTCGCGTCCGCGCGCAAGACGGCACGCTCGTGCCGCTGGGAAGCATCGCAACGTTTACGTGGACGAAGGCGCCGACGAAGATCGAACGCATGAACCGCCAGCGCGTGGTTAACGTCCTCGGTGATGTGTTGCCGGGTTACTCGCTCGGCCAGATCGCCGGACCGTTGCAGAAGAAGCTCGCCGAGCCGGGCTTTCTTCCGACCGGCGTCGGATTGAAATCCGAAGGCAACTCGCAGTACATGGAAGAGACGTTTGCCAACATGGGCATCGCGCTGATCACGTCGTTCATGCTGGTGTACATGTTGATGGTGATTCTCTACGGATCGTTCCTCGAGCCGCTCATCGTCATGTTCTCCGTGCCGCTTGCGGTTATCGGTGCGCTGTTCTTCCTCGCGATCATGGGCCGGCTGCAGCCCGAACAAGGGCAGTCGCTCAATATCATCTCGATGCTTGGGATCGTGATGCTCTTCGGTCTGGTCGCCAAGAACGGCATCTTGCTCGTCGATTACTCGAATACGCTCGTCAAACGCGGCATGCGCGTGCACGATGCCGTGATGCAAGCGGGCACCACCCGTTTCCGTCCGATCGTGATGACGACCGCTGCAATGATCTTCGGCATGCTTCCGCTCTCGCTCGGGTATGCCGAAGGCGGCGAGTGGCGGCAAGCGATCGGCACCGTCATCATCGGCGGCCTGCTGAGCTCGCTCATTCTGACGCTCTTCCTCGTCCCGATGATCTACAGCACGTGGATGGGCTTCTTCGAACGGCGCGCGGACCGCAAAGCGGTGGCGCGCGAATTGGAAGGCACGTCGATTCCCGCTCGCGTGTAGCACAGCCGACCGGGCGCCGTTTAAGCGCGGCGCCCGGTTGGGTATACGTCGAGCGATGAACAGCACGATTGCACGGCGTACGGCTATCGCCGCACTTCTCTCGGTTTCGCTCGCCGCGGGCAGTACCTTGACTGTTCCCGCTTTGGCTGCGAGCGTAAGCGTCATCGTCAACGGGCAGCAGATTTCGTTCGACCAGCCGCCGATCGAGCGCGCGGGTCGCGTTTTCGTCCCGCTGCGCGGCGTCTTCGAACATTTGGGCGCAAGCGTCGTTTACTCGAACGGCGTCATCAACGCGACGGGCAACGGGCGCAACATCTCGTTACGAATCGGCTCGACCCAAGCCACCGTCAACGGACAGACCCAGTATCTCGACGTAGCGCCGTTCCTCGTCGGCGCGCGAACGCTCGTGCCGCTGCGCTTCGTCGCGCAGGCGCTCGGCGCATCGGTCGATTGGAACAACAATACGAGCACGGTAACGATCACCGGCGGAAATGGCGGGAACAATCCGCCCGCGCAAAACACGCCGCCGCCGAATCGCTCGTTCTACCTGCGCGATCAGCGCCCGGCGGTCAACGGTTCGGTCGGCACGCTCACGCCCGCGATCCATGCCGCGTTCAGCGAACCGGTCGCGCAGAACAGCGTTCGCGTCAGCATCGACGGTCGCGACGTCACGAACGACGTCTACATCAATGCAAACGGCTTCGACGTGACGCCGTCGTTCCAACTCCCGGCCGGTACCCACCACGTTCGCGTGACGGGGACGACGCAGGCGGGTGCGACCTTCGCCCGGGGTTGGGCGTTCAACACCGGCGGTACGTCGATGCAGAACTACATCCGCAACGTGCAGCCGGCGCCCAACGGCCGCGTAACGTCGTCGTTCAACTTCTCGGGACGCACGATTCCGGGATCCCAAGTGCGCATTGTCGCCAGCGGCCAGGCCAACGTTTTCGGCGGCATCTTCCAAGTGGGCACCGGCGCGTACCAAACGACCGCGACGGCCGACGGAAACGGCGTCTTCAGCGCCGCGATCACGCTCAATAACGTCAGCGGTTCGCAGGTCCGCGTTCTGGTGCAATCCGTCGCACCCAACGGCTCCTCGGTGGAACGCAGCTTCACCTACAGCATGTAAAAGCTTGTCTCATGGGTTGGGGGGAAGAAGGCGGTTGCAAATGCAACCGCCTTCTCATATGCGTATCGACCTTTGGTCGGATGTCGTCTGTCCGTGGTGCTACATCGGCGAGACGCGTTTCGAACGGGCGCTCCAGCAATTCGGCGGCGACGTAACGATCCGGCGTCATCCGTTCCAACTCGATCCCGAGGCGCCGATTCCCGGCGTTCCGGCGCGCGAGCGGTACCGCAAGAAATTCGGCGACGATGCCGAGGCGATGCTGGAACGCGTAACGTCTGAGGCCGCCGCAGAGGGGCTGACGTTCGACTTCGACCGCGCGTTGACCGCCAACACGTTCGACGCGCACCGTGCGCTGGTGTTTGCGCGCGACCGCCAAGTGGACGGACCGCTCCAGCGCGCGCTCTTTGCCGCCTATTTTACCGACGGGCTCGACGTGAGCGACCGGCGCGTGCTTGCGCGCTGCGCTGCGACCGTGGGTCTCGACGAGCGCGAACTGTACGCGTACCTCGAGAGCGACGACGGTGTCGATGAAGTGCGCTCGGAGCTCGTGGGTGCGTTCGACGCCGGCATCACGGCCGTGCCGAGCTTTGTTTTCAACGGCGAGTTTCTCGTACCGGGCGCCGTCGATACGCCGACCTTCGTTCGCATCCTCGAGCAGATGAGCCGTGTCGCGTAGCGTGCTCGTAACCGGCGCGGCCGGGGGCCTGGCAGCGGGCATCGCCGTATCGCTCGCGCGCGACGGATTCGATCGCGTTGCGCTTACGTATAGAAGGACGTCGCCCGATCGCACGGTCGCATCGCTCACGCAGGCCGGCGCGGCGGCCGCTGCATTCCAGATCGATTTTCTTGCACCCGAAAACGAGATACAGGATGCGCTTGCGACGATCGTGCGCGAAAACGGCCCCTTCGATGCCGTCGTGCACGCAGTGGGGCCGATGGTCGTCAAACGTTTCGAGCGCACGACGATGGATGACTACCGGGAGATGTTCGACGGAAACGTGCGAAGCGCGGTGATGGTCGCGCATGCCGTGCTCCCGTCGATGCGCGAACGAGGCTTCGGGCGAATCGTCTTCTTCGGCATGAATGGATCCGCGCAGACGCTCCCGTACCGCGGATTTACGCTCCATCAAGCGGCGAAGAGCGCGGTCGTCGCGTTCGCGCGATGCTTGGCGGTCGAAGAAGCCAAACACAATATCACCGTCAACGTCATCGAACCCGGCCATATCAAAGACAAAGGCGTCACGCGCGACGAGGCGCTCGGAATGTCGAGTCCGTCGCCGCGTGGGCGCGCAGGGAGCTACGAAGACGTCGCCGATGTCGTTGCGTTTCTCGTTGCGCCCGAGCGCGATTATGTGACCGGAGCCGTCATTGCGGTGACCGGGGGGTTGACCGAGGCCGACGAGCGAAACGCCCCAACTCCATGAGCCATCGCGACGAAACAGACGGGCATCGCAAGTTTGCGCTCCCGGGAGCCCGCTTGCACTACGGACCGGACAAAACGGTCATCGTCGAGCACATCGACCTGCACCTCGTTCCGCATCTCGAAGAGCACGCGCTCGACGGCGTGTGCACGACGACGGTCCGCGCTCTCGACGAGCCGGTTGCGCGTCTGGACCTCAACGCCGTCGATCTTGTCGTTTCCGGCGTCGAGCGCGACGGCAAACCGCAGCGTTTTTCTACGCGAAACGACCTGCTTACCGTCGAATTCGATCCCGCGATTGCGCCGAACGAACGCGCGACGTTTGCGGTACGTTACCGGGTCGAGCGCCCGCGGCATGGATTGTTCTTCGTCGAACCGACCGCCGAGTATCCGCAGCACGTGCGGCACGCGTGGACGCAGAGCCAAGACGAAAATGCGCGGTATTGGTTCCCGTGTCTGGATTATCCGCACGGCAAGCAGACGACCTCGACGACGGTGATCGTCCCGAAGGGGACGTTTGCGCTGGCGAACGGCGCCCTCGTCGAACGGGTCGATGCGGCAGAGACGACGCGTTTCGTGTACCGGCAAGACGTGCCGCATCCGACGTACCTGATGACGCTGGTCGTCGGGCCGTTCGCGGAGATCGATCAAGGCACCGCCGGCGCCAAAAAGGTCCCCGTTTGGTATTACGTGTTGCCCGGACGCGAGGCGGACGGCGAGCGTGCCTTCGGCAACACGCCGCGCATGATCGATCTGTTCGAGGCGCGACTCAAGACGCCGTATCCGTTTGCGCGGTACTCGCAGATCGCCGTCAGCGACTTCATCTTCGGCGGCATGGAAAACACGTCGGCGACGACGCAAACCGATCGCACGCTCCACGACGCGCGCGCGCACCTCGATTTTTCGAGCGATCCGCTGGTCTCGCACGAACTCGCGCACCAGTGGTTCGGCGATCTGCTTACGTGCCGCGATTGGTCTCACGCGTGGCTGAACGAAGGTTTCGCAACGTATTTCGAGTGCGTGTGGCGCGAAGCGGATCTCGGCTACGACGAATATCTCTACGATGTCTTCGGGTGCGTTGCGCGCTATCTCGACGAAGATGCGAATCGCTATCGCCGGCCGATCGTCTGCAACGCGTTCCGCGATCCGATCGAACTCTTCGACCGTCATCTGTACGAAAAGGGCGGCGCCGTTCTCCACATGATGCGCGGCGAACTGGGCGACGCGCGATTCTGGCGCTCGATCGCGCGCTACGTCGCGAACAATGCCGGCCGCAACGTCGAAACGATCGACTTGATCCGGGCGATTGAAGAAGAGACGGGCCGTAACATGCGCGGCTTCTTCGATCAATGGGTCTTCCGCGGCGGT
>DASSZO010000201.1:0-8413 GCA_035702815.1 Candidatus Aquilonibacter sp.
CGTTATTAGACAAGACTAGTTCAAGCAACGAACGTACGTCTTCGCCGCGATTCAGACGCAGGAGCGCGAGTCGCAAGATGAGATCAGCTTGCAACTCGGTCCTGTCGATGGTTTCAATCGCACGATCGAGTTGTGCTTCGCCTTCAGCGTACTGCCCTCGTGACGTGGCAATGACGCCGAGCAGCGCGCGACGCAGCGATGAATCAAAGCCTTGGAATTCGGTTAGAAGCGTCAAGGCGGATGCAACGTCGTCGGCAAACCCGGCGTTAATCATCGCCATGCCACTTGAGGTTAGGAGTTGCGCTATGGCGTCTCGATCATGTGCATCGACGAAAAAGCGCAAAGCCTCCGGCTTTCGGTCAAGGGCTAGAAGTGCGCCGCCAACGGCTCCAATAAAGGTTCTTGCAGCGGTTTCACCGCGAAGCTCCAACTGCTTGCGCAAGAATTCTCGAAAAAGGTCGTGGAGACGATAGTGCCCCGGCTCGGCTTCGTAGATAAAGGCTACTCGCTGCCTTAACGTCTCCAGCAGCGCATTGGCGCGGTCAAAGCCTGCTCGTAGCAGCACATCGAGGTCCACTCGCGGGAGGAGCGCGGCCGTTTCGATGAAGCGCTGCTCCTCGTCACTGAGTGTTTCGTAGACCTGCTCGGCGAGATACCGATAGATCATTTCGCGCGTCATGGACGAAACGTTGCGCAGGTCGACCGACCGGGTCGACGAGCGCAAGGCAAAGCTCATCGCAGTCGCCCACCCGTCGGTGAGATTCAATAATTCGTAGAGTTCGTCGTCACGGACCGCCAGGCGAAACGCCCTGGCCGCCTCGCGCGCTTCTTCGGCCGAAAATTTGAGATCGTGTTCGTCGATTGCGAGATCGCTGTCGCCGTAGGCGAGCCACGTACCGATGGGTAGTCCGAGCGTCGATCGCGACGCAAGGATCCATTGAATGCGGCCCTTGCTGCGATCGATGAGCGAGGCGAGAAACCGCGTGACTTCGCGGTCTTCCTGTGCGATGTGAAGGTCGTCGATGGCGATGATGCCTCGGTACGACTTGAGATGCGAGTACATCCACAGCGCCAGATCGCTTCCCGCTGACTGCGACGCCGCATTCTTCTCATACGCGCCCGGCAAGGTGACGCGCGCGTCCGGGGCGATCTCGCCCACCGCGTCGGATAAGCCGCGCAGAAACCCGAGCAGCCCCGCGTGGTCCGGAAGAACGTCGAAGCGCACGTGCGGAGCGTCGGTGCTGTCGAGGTACTGTCGCAGTGCGACCGACTTTCCATAACCGGCGGGCGCAACGATCAACACCACCCGTTGGAGGGCAGCGGATGCGATGCGATCGATTACGCGGCGGCGCGTAATCGGGACAAAGACGCCGCCGGTCTCGATGCTACCGTCGGCGCGAACCGGTCGTATCATGCGCTCCTATGCCAAGCTGCCGAACGGGGCCGGATACTCCTCTTCACCTTCATAATACCCGATGAGCAGCTCCTCCAGGTAGAGCAGCTGGAGTTCGCGGTCCAAGCGAGCGTACGCCTCGGCGGCCGCCGCGCGGAACTCGTCCCACACGCCCTTGGATGCCCAAACGTCGACGGACAGATAGACCCCGCTTTCGTTCTTATGCCGGAAGAGGCGGGTTCGCCGAAAACCGGGGTGCTGCGCGAACAGCTTCGCCCAAGGGCCGGCCGGCCCGTAAGCGTGCTCGAAGGCACGGGCCTGCGACGGATGGACGCGATACCGGTAAAAGACCTCAACCACATCGGCCTCCCTTAGAGCGCACCGAGGCCCCGCGCGCGCAAACGTTCGTCGACGGCGGCACGCTTCCGCCGCCACGCGCGAAGAGCGCCGAGCCGCTCGCGGGTCAACGCGTGCAACCGCGCGTCTTCCTCACGTTGTGCCGCCGTTGCGGGTGCGAACGAATCGAAGTACGTGTCGATCTGCGTTTGCAGCCGCTCCCGAAGCACGTCGCGCAAAAAGTCGTCGTCTTGATCGTTCTTCGGATTCGACGTCAACGACGCGATCAGCGACGGAACCGCGGCGTCCAGATCGCTGACCTGCGTCTCGAGTTCCGAATCGCCTTTCGCCCGCGCACTCGACGCGAAGGCCGGCGCGCGCGCCGCAACATCGCCCAGCTCGTTGAGCGCATCATCGACCCGGGAAAGATCGTCGAGCAGCGCCTGGATGCGAGCGTGCCGGTCGGTCAACTGCGTTTGCGTGTAATGCGTTCGCGGGTCTTGCCCGACCGTGAACGAGCGTGTGAGGATTCGGCCGTCGACATGCAAACGCACGCTGTACTTGCCCGGCACTGCGGGCGCGCCCGCGTCATAACTACCGCGATTCCATGCGGGCGCATACGTCCACGGATGGACATCTTCACCCGTTAAGTCCCAGGTGAAGCGGTTGAAGCCGGCGCGATTGGTCAAATCGGGAACCGCTTTACCGTCTTCTTCATGCGTTGCAAAGCGACGCACGACGCGTCCCCGTGCGTCGACGATCTCCGCGGTCAACGGGTGTACTGCGGGCTGGTCGAGATAATACGTGAAGATCGCGCCGTACGGCGGCGCTTCCCCGTCGACGCTGGTGCCGTACGCGTTAAACAGATTCCACTCGATCGCACGACGCGGCTGCACCAGGTAGATGCCGGCGCGCCGGGCGTCTTCGTAGTGTTGGAGTGCCGATGCGTCGTCCATCACCCACGCACCCCGGCCGTGCGTAGCAAGCAGCAAGTCGTCACGGTCCGGTTGCATTCGGATGTCGCGAACGGAAACGGCGGGGAGATTGCTGGAAATGCGCGACCACGACGATCCATCGTCCCATGACGCCCACAAAGAACGCTCCAAGCCCAGATAGAGGAGATGGGGCGTCGTTGGATCGGCCAAGATGCTTCGCGCTTCGTCGTCACGCGGCAATCCGGCATCGATGCTGCGCCAATGCGCTCCGTAATCGTGGGTTGCCAAAACGTGGGGCGCGCGATCGCCGGTCATGTGCACGTCGTACACGGCGTAGGCGGTACCGGCCGCGACACGCGACGCCGAGATCGAGGCGAATCGTCCCCACGGCGCGAGACCCGGCGGCGTGACGTTCGTCCAATGTTTTCCGTCATCGCGCGTGAGCTGCACGAGCCCGTCGTCGGTCCCGATCCAGATTTCGCCTCGCGCAACGTGCGACGGTTCGATCGCAAGAATCGTGTCGCTCGTTTCGGCCCCCGTGCCGTCGAGCGTAACACCGCCGGTAACGACTTGGTGCGCCTTGTCGTTCCGCGTGAGATCGGGGCTGATTGCGTTCCAATGCATCCCTCGATCGGTCGTCGCGAAGACCACGTTCGCCGCCGTAAACGCGCGCTTGGAATCGAATGGGTCGAACGCGATCGGCGTCTCCCAATTAAAGCGGTAGTGAAGATCCGCCGGATTCATAACGTTCTGGTCGCGAACGTACGGCCCGACTTCACGCGTCTCGGACGACACGCGATCGTGAATCGACACCTCACCGCCGAAATTTTGGCCGCCGGCGGACTGCCATACGTAGCGCGGGTTGCGCGGTTCGGGAAGAACCCAGGTGCCGTCGCCGCCACCGGTCTTCTGCCACTGGCTCGAGCTGATGCCCGACGGCGAGAGCGGGTTTGCCGGAGCGCACCACATGCCGTTATCCTGCAATCCTAAGCAGATGTCGTATGGCGTCGCGCGCGAGTATCCGACATGGTAGGCCTGCGAAATCGGGAGATTCTTATCCGCCTGCCACGTCGCGCCGCCGTCGCGCGAAAAGACGACGCCGCCGTCATTGCCTTCGATGATCCGGCGTCCGTCCGAGGAGAGCCACATCTCGTGATGGTCGCCGTGCACGTTGCGCGCGACGATCGTGAAATGCTTTCCACCGTCCACGCTCATCGTCATGTGCACGTTTTCTGCCCAGAGGCGATCGGCGTTTGCCGGATCGGCAAAGATCGTACTGTAATAAAACGGCCGTTCGTCGATGAGCGGATCACCGTTGACCATCGACCAAGATTTGCCACCGTCGTCCGAGCGCCATAACAACCCGTGCTTCGTCTCGATCAACGCGAAGATGCGCTGCGGGTTCGCGCGCGAGATCGCAAGACCGATGCGTCCCATGGTTTCGGAGGGAAGTCCGTCTCCGCTCAAACGGGTCCACGTCGCGCCTCCGTCGTTCGAACGGTAGAGACCGTCGTTCGGACCGCCCGAGTCGCTGCTCCAGCCGGTCCGGCGATACTGCCACATGCCCGCGAAGAGCTCATCGGGGTTCGTGGGGTTGGAGATAAGATCGGACGCGCCGCTCGACGGTCCAAGGTACAGCGTCTTCTTCCACGTCGTACCGCCATCGGTCGTGCGATAGACGCCGCGATCCGGAGTATCGGCGAACGGATCGCCGAGTACGGCAACGACGACGTGAGACGGTGCGCGTGGATCGACCACGATGCGGCCGACGAGCGAATTCTGCAACGGAAGCACTTTCGTAAAGTGCTTTCCGCCGTCGGTCGTTTTGTAAATACCATCACCCTGCGTGACGTCGTTGCGCGGGTTCGACTCGCCGGTCCCGACCCACACCGTCTCTTTCGCGGTTGGATCGATGGCGATCGCGCCGATCGATTGAACGTCTTGTGCGTCAAACAGCGGTTGCCACGAGGCGCCGCCGTTTGTCGATTTCCAGAGCCCGCCGCCGGCCGCTCCAACGTAATAGAGCGACGGATCGCTGTCGGTGCCCGCAACCGCGCCGATGCGTCCGCCGGAAATCGCGGGTCCGATGGGACGCCACGGCAGCCCTGCGAAGGGATCGGTGCTAGCGGCGGAAGCGGAAAGGTGTGTGAGAACGACGGTGGCGATGAACGCCGCCGGCCCGAGCGAGCGCAAAAGGTGCATACGAAAGCGTTTTTGCGGAAGGCAACGGCACGTCTCCTTTACCGATGAGCCGGCTGAGGAAATACGCGATCAACCGTCCGTCGAACTGTAGCCGCTTCGCGAGCCACGCGCGCTGCGACGGACACGTCACTTCACCGAGCTCCAAGACAAGCGAGGCATCCGTCGCGTGCACTTGGCGATAGCCGTAATAGTCGCGTAAACCTTTGGTGAAGTTATCGGGCTCGAAACCAAACGGAAAATATTCTCGGTAGAGCGAGCGCCACTCCGTCGCCGCCGTGTGAAACCGTGCGTCGTGATACCCGATCGATGCGGCGCTCGAACAGGGCGAGACCGCACCATCGAAGTGAATGAAGATTGCCGCGTCGACCTGGTAGGCTCCGTTGAAATCCGCCGGCTCACGCAGCACGCTGACACCGTGCGCGCGCAAAACCGAGGCGACTTCATCCGCTACGACGGGCGTCCAGTCACGCTCGCCGGCAGCGCCGAGATTGCACGCGCGCTTAGGATAACGCGCACACGATGCGGGCCTCCCCTCGTGACCGGCGGAAATAAGCACGTCGGCGTGCGTGAGCAAAGCGGCGAAAAGAACGTGAATCATGTACCCGTCACGAGAGCGGTGAGCGAAAAAGAGGGCTCGGCCCCGATATCACGTTGGAGAGCGGCCCGATACTGGCGGTAGCGATGCATCGCGGCAGCGCGGTTCTGGAGCAATAACTCAGCCCGCAGACCGATCTCGACCGCCTCTTCATCGCACGGATCGGCGCGTAGCGCATCGTCCGCATAGTGTAACGCTGCGTGCGCTTCCTTTCGTTCGAGCGCGTCTCGCCCAAGGATGTGTGCGAGGTGGATACGGCCTTCACGCAACTGCTGGGCAAACGGCTCAAACCACTCCCATCGTTCGGTGGCAATCGGCATCTCGGCGGACAGGCGTTGCCAGAGCCGCTCGGCAGCATCCCGGTCGCGCTGCTGCAGCGGCATCGCCTGCCGCGTGCCGGCAAGCCGCGCCATATCCCACAAGTCGACGCTCGCGTGCGCGTGTAACCGGTAGCCCTCGCCGTCACGTTCGATCGCGTCCTTGCGCTCAATGCGGGCGCGCAGGCGATGCAGGCAGACGCTGAACGCATTGCGCGCGGCGGCGTCGTCGAGATCCGGCCACAGCAGCGACGCTAGCCGAGCGCGGGACGACGGTTCGCGGCGCGTCGCGATCGCCAGGAGAAGCTCGAGCTCACGTCCGCCGAGTTCGACCGTTGCGCCGTCGACGCGCACCGCCGCAGTTGCAAAAGAAATATCGATCGGCGCGTTGACGTCGGCCTCCGGCCGGCTGATCTGACGAACGAACCCGTCGAGCATCCCGCACGCGCTTTCGCCCTTCCGAATCGCATCAATCGACTGTTGCAATGGAAGAGACTCGATCGCGGCAGCGGCGACGCCGGCGCGCGCGATGTAGTCGTCGAATGCATCGCGGTCGCTCAGCGCGACGGCAAGTGAGGCGAGCACCTCCAGAAAGGGAAGTTGCGCGCGGCGTGCACCTGCAAACGCTTCCTGCGCGAGGTGTACTCGGCGCCGCGCGTCGCGCGCGTTTGACATCTCGATGAGCGCCGCATATACCGAGAATTCCGGCACGTCATCGAGCGCGTGATGCGTCTCGCGTTGGAGCGCCGCCGAGGCCAAGCGCACAAAGCCGCGAAACCCGGCATCAACGAGGCGGTCAAGCGTCGCGGCGAGCTGCGCGAGGCGTGACGCGTCGTTCGCGAGCCAAGCGCACGCAAGCGATTGCGCAACGCTCAACGCGTACAGGCTCTGCAGCCCGGAATTAAGCGACGCCGTCATCGCCCGCTCCAACAGTTGCGTCTCCATACGATCGCCATGCCCTCGCGCGATCTCCGCGAGCGTCAACAGGAGAAACGCCGAAGCCATGTCGGCATTCAACACCATCGCTGCGTTCGCGTCGGCCTGCGCCGCGGTCAATGCCCCCGAACGCGCACGAAGGAACGCACGCAACGCGGCGAGATGCGGCGTGAACTCACTTTCCTGAACGATCATCATCTCGTGCACCGTGGCGCGCGCTTGGCTCATACGGCCGAGAAATCCCATCAGCATGATGCGCAGCACGAACACCGTGTAGCGCTCGTAGAGCGGCGCGGAGCGCGGAATCGTGCGCCACATCGAATCCGCCTCGTCAAGCAGCCTGTCGATCGGCTCGCGAAACATACGCATCGCGCCCTGCATGCCCCACAGAAGCGGATAACGCTGGACGGCAGCGCTCGAAATGCGGCTCAGCACGCCGAAGTAGCGAGCGGGCGGACGAGATTCTCGCAGGATTCGATGTCGCGAAAGCACCGACGCGGCGAGATCTTCTTCGCCGAGCGCGACGTACAGCTCGGCCGCGCGAATCGCGTTGCCTTCCATTTCTCGTTGCCGCGCCAACTGTGTGAGCAAGAGGCGACGCCGTTCTTCCTGATGACGAGTCAGGAGAGCTCCGACGATCGGATGGATCTCATACGACCCGTCGTCTTGACGTTCGAGAAACGGCGATTCTTTCGCAAACGCCGATAGGTCGTCGCCGGCGAGTGCATCCAGCGCAAGATCGCCGAGATCACGATCTTCGGCGTGGGGAAGCGCAGCGCAGGCAAAGAGCGCACGACGAGTCGGCTGATCGATCTGCGCGAGAACCTCATCGTTGAGGTATTCATACAGCTCGTGAAATGCCGCGTCCTCAAGGCGCCCGAGCAGCGGCCGCAGCCGCCGTTCGCGCGCGAGACGCAGTAACAGAAAGAGCACGACCGGCCATCCGCGCGACACGTCGCGGATGCGCCGCAACGTCGGAGCGTCGGTCACGAAGGGAACGAAGAGCGAGCGGATCTCGTCATCGTCGAACGCAAGATCCGACGCGCGCAGCACGAGGACTTCATGCGGAGCGGCTAGCCGTGTGAGACGGATACCCAACGACGATCGAGAAGCGACGGCGATCGTGATGCCCGGCGGGCGCCGCGCCAGAAGCCGCGCGAAAAACTCCAGTGCCTCCGGCCGGTCTGCGATGAATTCGGCAGCATCGAATACGACGAGCTCGTGGTCGACGGTTGCGAAGGCGGCTACGGCGTCCTCCAACCGCTCGCTGCTCGTTCGCGCGCCGTCTTCGAGTCTGTCGGAAAGCATCGGGAACAAGCGCATAGCGAGGTCGAGATCATCGCGAAGGCCGCGGCAATCGCAGCGCAGGGTGCGCCGGCCCGACGCAAGTTGCGCCAGGACCGCGCTCTTCCCATAGCCGGCGGGCGCCATGAGGCCGAGGATTGCCGGACGCACCCCCTCGATGCGCTCTAGGACTCGCCGACGGTCCAGAACTCCAGCGTCCATTACATACGTAATCGGCTTGTAAGTATTCTGTAATTAGTCCGTAAGTCATGGGAAACACGGCCTATGTACGGTGAGGAGGCCAGCCGAGCCACGGAAAGGCACCATGTCGATAGCACCGCAACCCAGCGCGGTCTCTACCGTTCTCGTCGTCGGACCCGATCCGGCGATCCGCAGCGCCATCGGGCGCCTGCTT
>DASSZO010000137.1:0-4041 GCA_035702815.1 Candidatus Aquilonibacter sp.
GAGTTCAAGCTGACGCCGTGGTACCGCAAAGGCTACGACGTGTTCGCTGCGACGCAATCGCCGGTCATCGTCAACGGCAAACCGCTGACCTCGCCGTCGGGCGCCGTCGTCTTCAACCCGCCGGTTCAGTCGAACCAAGGCTATAGCCGCGCGGTCGGAACCGAGTTGAACGTCACGCACCTCGTGCCGTTCGGTCTGAGCTGGCAGTTCAACGCCACCTATCAGAACGAATTTTCGTCCGTGATCCCGCTCTCCGCGAGCGAGGACTTCTTCCCGACGCTGCCGCCTGCATCGCTTGCGCTCGGCAACGTCTATCGCGTCGGATACCTCTCGCCGTTCCAGTTTACGTTCGCACTGTCGGACAAGCTCAAGGACGGTCTGCGGATCAATCCGATCTACCGTTACGACGTCGGATATCCGTACAATGCCGGAAATATTGCGGCAGCGTTCGTCAACGGCGTCGCGTACAATCTCCCGAACACCAACGTGCTTCAGGGCATCGTATCAGGTTCGGCGCAGGGATCCACTTCGTCGTACGTCGATCCGATCAACCCGGGCTCGCTGTTCAATCCAAACATCGCGGCAACGCGCGGAACGCCGGAATCGGCGTCGCCGGGCGGCAAGCTTACGCATCCGGAAGCCTTCATCGATTTGAACCTGGAGTACTCGCGGCCGGACAGCCGCGTCACGTACGGTTTGCAGGTCAACAATCTCTTCGATGAAGTCTACGGCGGAACGGCGCTTGCGCCGTATTATCAGCCGGTCGCAACCGGCATCGGCGGCCCCTTGACCGGCATCGACAACGGCGGTCTTGGGTACACGCAAGGCGCGTACGGATATGCCAACCGCGGTTCAAACCGCTACGGCACGTATCCGTACAACAACACGCCGGGCGGTATCGGCCGTTCGTACTACTTCTATGTCACGTTCAAGGTGTAAGGCGGAAGCACACGTGAAGAAACTACTTGTTATCTCGTCAATCGTCGCGAGTGCGATCCTCGCCGATTGTACCGGCGGTGCGGGAACCAACCCGTCGGTAACGACGGCGCCCGTGAACGGCACGAATGGCCCGACGCTCGAATTCGTCGTTGGAACGGCGAACACGTCGGCGCTCGATCCCGGAACGGTTGGACTCAACACCGTGGTCTCGTTTCGTCAATCGAACGGGTTGTCGGCCTTCTTGGCCGACACCCCGTCGATCACGGGCCCTGCCGGCTTTACGGTGCCCGATACGTCGGCGATCATCAGCCCCTACACCGGCGCACCGATGACCGGTGACGGCGACGGCGGCAGCGGGACGGATGCCTTGACGAACACGATTAAAGGCGCCGTACAAACGCAGGATCCCAAGAATCAACCGAAGCCGACGACCTTCGGACAAACGGGAGGTGCATTCTCATACGGGTTTGCGCCGCTCAACAGCGATCAGACGGGTGCGGCTTACTATCCTGGAAACACGCCGCTCGGTATCTCCGATTACTGGCAGCCGTTCTATTCCGGCAACGCGGTGCCGATTCTCGGTGGGCCGCCGGCGTATCCGTTCATCTACGACGGCACGTTCCCGCCGGCGTTCGCGGGCTTCTCGCAAGGGTTCACGGCATTCGAACTCGGAGCGGGACCGGTCACGACCGGAACCTATTCGTTGACCGTGAACGTTGCGTCGTCGAACGCGGGTGCTCTGTCGTATGCGGCACAGTCGACGTTGGCAAATCCGGCCGTGATGGCCGCTCCGTCGATCTCTGCGCTTGCGCAAGACGGCGCCGGCGGATTGACCGGCACGGTAACGCCGTCGTCCGATCCGCGTACCGTTGAGACGCTGGTGTACGTCGCGGATTTGAACACGGGCGACAACTACACGATGGGACCGTTCAAGGGAACGGCGGCCGCCGCGTTCACGCTGCCCGATAATCTCGGCAGCTGCGGAAGCTCGTCGAGCCCGAAGGGCGGATGTCAGAATACGTCGAGCGCGACGCCGACGATCAATACGGGTGACTCGTATTTCGTCATCGCCGTTTCGTACGATTATCAGGCATTCGAACTGTCCTCGTACCCGGGCGGCAACACCTCGGCAACGCCGCTCAACGGCATCGCGCAAGCCGATCTCGCGATCGGCGGCGCAAGCTTCCACGCCGCATATGCGCGTGGCGTCGCATCGGTCCAGGACATCCACACGGCCGCCTTCCGTAACGCGTTACGCAAGATGTCGCTTGCGCGCCGCGCACGGATGCATTAGGAGTCTACCGTAGACAGCGAAACGGCGTGGCATCTGCCACGCCGTTTCATTTCATAGAGGAGCCGATAATGACCGATTCTGGAAGCGGCGCGACCTCGCGCAAGGGCTTCATCGCCGCGGCTACCGCGCTCGGTGCCGCGATCGCCGTTCCTTCGTCGCCGCTACAGGCGGCAGCAACACCGACGCCGACTCCGGCCCCCACCGCATCGCCGCCGCCATCGCCCGCATCGGAAGCGATCGCACGCACCATGCGTCGCTTCGATTCGTCGCTGACCGACGAACAGCTCATGGAGATCGCGCGCGGCATCGACGACCAAAACCACTACGCGAGCTTCATTCGCAAACGCCAACCGCTGCATAACGGTGACGAACCGGCGCCGGAGTTCGAGGTACGATGACCCACGATGATCTTGCGTTTTCCGATGCGCTTACGCTCGGACAACTTGTTGCCGCCAAACGGATCAGCTCGCTCGAGCTGACCGACCTCTATCTCGCGCGTCTCGAGAAACACGCACCGTCGCTCGGCGCGGTCGTCACGATCATGCACGAACGCGCGCGTCGCGAAGCTAAGGCCGCGGACGCCGAGCTTGCGCGCGGACATCGGCGCAGCCCGTTGCACGGCGTGCCGTACGGGGTCAAAGATTTGCTCGCAGCGGTCGGAGCGCCGACGACGTGGGGTGCGCAACCCTATCGTCATCAAGTCTTCGACTACGACGCGACCGTCGTCGCGCGATTGAAAAATGCCGGGTGCGTTCTGCTCGCCAAACTCGCCATGGTCGAACTCGCCGGCGGATTCGGATACAACGACGCCGATGCTTCGTTTACCGGACCCGGGCGCACGCCGTGGAATCGCAACTTTTGGAGCGGCGGCAGTTCGAGCGGTCCGGGCGCCAGCGTTGCTGCGGGACTGGTTGGATTTGCGATCGGTTCGGAGACCAACGGGTCGATCATGACCCCGTCGGCAATGTGCGGTGTGAGCGGGCTGCGCCCGACGTTTGGCCGCGTGAGCCGCTACGGTGCGATGGCGCTGATGTGGTCGTCGGATAAACTCGGGCCGATGGCGCGTTCCGCCCGCGATACCGACGCCGTCTTACGGATTATCGCAGGTGCCGATCCGCACGATAGCACGGCGCGAACGCAACCTTTCAAGACGGGAAGACGGCGCCCGAAGATCGGCGTCATCGCGCACTGCCGCGAGAAATCGCAAGCGCAAGTGGTGCGCAATTTCGATGCATCGGTATCGGTGCTACGAGGGTTTGCGGACGTTCACGACGACGTCGCGTTCGCGGACCACAACGCGGGTTTGGTGCTCGGGACGCTACTCAACGGCGAGTCCGCCTCGGCATTCCGCGATTTGATCGAGAGCGGGCGCGCAAAGGAACTGCAGTGCAAGGCCGATCGCACCGGCGGATACGTACAGTACGCGAGCTTGGCGGTCGATTACGTGGACGCGATGCGCGCTCGCGCGTTCATCGATCGTGCCGTGCGGGCGGCGATCGAACCGTACGATGCGCTGGTCTTTCCAACGCTCCCGACCGTTGCGTATCCGATCGGCACGCCGTTCGAGCAGGTCTATCCCAACGCGCCGGGCGCGATCGATCCGATTTCGCCGGGCAATCTGGCCGGTATTCCCGCGATGAGCGTGATCAACGGTTTCGGGGAAAACAACTTGCCCACGGGTCTCGGCATGCTGGCAAATCCTTGGTGTGAACCGACCCTTACGTCAATCGCCGCTGCTTACCAAAAACGCACGGCATATAATACACAACGCCCTACATTGTAGGGCGTTGTGTATCGATAGCGCCGTT
>DASSZO010000039.1:0-6681 GCA_035702815.1 Candidatus Aquilonibacter sp.
CCCCCCACGCCGGCACCCAGACTCAAGCAAACCCCGGGAAGGGCCGATACGAAGAGGGATGGATTCGATCAATCCTATTTCCTTTGGCCAGACGACGGATCTGCTGGGGAATGCGATCAAGGGCGCGACGCTCGAGAACGACCAGATCGCGAACAATATCGCGAACGTGAACACGCCGAACTTCCGGCGCTCGACGACGAACTTTAAGGAAGCGCTCCAGGCGACGCTCGGGATTCCGGCGCCGGCGGACGAGCTTCAGTTGGCGACCGACAGCAGCCGGCAGTTCGTGATCGACGGCGCGGAAGCGCCGACGCCGTTCGATCCGCAGGCGACCGTCGATACATCGGTCCAGGCGCGCGTCGACGGCAGCAACGTCGACGTCGATAAAGAGATGGCGGAGCTTTCCGAAAACGCCGGGTACGAGCAGACGATGTCGTCGCTGCTGCAAGAGCAATACAAGTTTCTGCGCGAGTCGATTACGGAGCAGCCGAACTGATGGGCTATTACGATTCGGTCGAGATCAGCGCTTCCGGCCTGTCGGCCGAGCGTCTCGCGATGGACGTCATCGCGAACAACATCGCCAACGCGAATACGACCCGCACGCCGCAAGGCGGCGCCTTTAAGCGTCAGCTCGTCGTTTTCGCGCAAAAGACGGGCGCCGCCGATACCGGATCGGACCCGTTCGATCCGACCAAGCCGGAACAGGCGAACGTCGAGGGCGTGCAGGCGCTCGGGATCACCGACGATCCCAGCCCCGACCGGCTCGTTTTCGAGCCGAACAACCCTGAGGCGGACCCGCGCGGGTACGTCCACTATCCGAACGTCCAGGTCGTCAAGGAGATGGTCGACTTGATGGCCGCCTCGCGCGCGTATCAGGCGAACGTCGCTGCGATCCAGGCCGCGCGCTCGATGAGCCAGGCCGACGTCACCCTCCTCAAGAGCTAAGGCGATACGAGATGGATATCACCAACTACGGTAACGCGATCAACAACGTCGCTCCGGGCACCTTCGCTCCCGACATCGCCCCCGGTCTGCCCAAGAGCCAGCCCCTGGCGCCGGACGAGGCGGGACAGGGTGCGTCGTCCTCGTTCAAGGACACGCTCACGCAGATGCTCGGCAACGTGAACGATCAGATGGTCACCGCCCAGCAGAAGTCTATGGACCTCGCGCTCGGCAAAAGCCACGACCAGGCCGGCACGATCAAGGCGGTCGAGGAGGCGTCGCTGGGTATGCAGTTCACGCTCGCGATGCGCAACAAAATCCTGGACGCCTATAACGAAGTCATGCGGATGAACTTCTAGGGCGCCGCTGCGGCCCCGATCGAATCCCTCATGAGGCCCTCGGACTAAAATCCGGGGGCCTCATGCCGATGAAGAGTATGAGTACCAGCAGGAACGTGCTGGTGCCCACGCGGCTGGACTACCTACGCACGAAGGGTGGGGGCCGCGGCGAAGCCCGACTGATTGACGGCTTCGCACGCTCCGGGGTACCGGAGCAGCCCGTTTCGTGCGGAGGTTTTTTCTTTTGGTACGTGGCCTCTACACGTCGGCCAGCGGGGCGCTCGTAGCGCAAGCGCAAGTCGACAACATCGCGAGCAATCTCGCGAACGTGGACACGAGTGGATTCAAGCAGACGTTGCTGCAGATCCAGTCGGCGCCGTCGTTCAATATCTACCGGATCCAAACCGACCCCGGGCAGAGTCCGAAGTCGCCGCTTCCCGGCATCGCCGTGCAGCAGTACGTCGGCCCGCTCGGAACCGGTGCGCTCGTGCGCGATACGCCGACCGATTTTCAGGAAGGCGCGCTGCAATCCACGGGCAACAAGCTCGACCTCGCGATCACGGGAAACTCGGGCGCGTTCTTCACCGTGCAGACGCCCAACGGCATCCGCTACACGCGTAACGGCGAGTTCGTGCGCGACGCCGGCGGCGTGATCCGCACGCAAGACGGCGACGCGGTGCTCGGCAGCAACGGCGCGCCGATTCAGACGCGCGATCAGGGGTCGATCGATATTGCGAACGATGGAACGGTCACGCAGCATATCAACAATGCGACCGTGACCGTCGGCCAGCTGCAGATCACGCAGTTCAACAGCCTCGCAAACCTCCGTCCTGAAGGCTCAAACCTCTTTGCGCCCAGCGGAAACGCCCAACCGGGTGCGCCCGCGACGTACAGCATTCAACAAGGTTTTCTCGAGAAGAGCAACGGCAACGTCGTCCGGTCGATGGTCGATTTGATCACCGCGGAACGCTGGTTCTCGGCCAACGAGAAATCGATCAAGACGCAAGATGACGCTACTCAGTCGGCGATCCTTCAACTCGCCAAGACGCCCAACTCTTAAGTAGGAGCACTACCGATATGATGCGAGCCCTCTACAGCGCGGCAAGCGGCATGATCGCCCAACAGTACAACATGGACACGATCTCCAACAATTTGGCGAACGTGAACACGACGGGCTTCAAAGGCAACATGGCCCGTTTCCAAGACCTGGTCTACCAGCAATTGCAGGCACCGGGCGCACCGATCGGCGCGGCGACGGTTCCCGTCGGCCAACAGGTCGGCCTCGGCGTTAAGGTCGGGTCGTCGGAGAAGCTCTTCACACAAGGCTCGCTGCAGCAAACGGGCAACCCGCTCGACGTTGCGGTCGAAGGCGACGGATTCTTCCAGATCACGCTGCCCGACGGTACGACCGGGTACACGCGCGACGGTTCGTTCAAGGAAGATGCGAACGGTTCGATCGTGACCGCGGCCGGATACTTCCTCCAGCCGCAGGTCAACATTCCGCAGAACGCAACGTCGGTGAGCATCAACACCGACGGCACGGTGACGTGCACGGTGCCCGGCAGCACGCAGCCGCAGACGCTCGGAACGGTCTCGCTCGCGCGCTTCGTCAATCCGGCCGGTCTGTCACCGATCACCGGAGGCAACTACTACACGGAAACCGCGGCAAGCGGACCGCCGATCGTGTCGCAGCCGGGAATTAACGGCGCGGGCAATCTTCAGGGCGGTTACTTGGAACAGTCGAACGTGCAAGTCGTCAACGAGATCGTGAACATGATCGTGGCGCAGCGCGCGTACGAAGCAAACTCGAAGGCGATCGGCGCATCGGATCAGATGCTGCAGACCGCCGTCCAGATGTCGCCGTTCCAATAGGATCTTGAACATGCGTGCAATCGCAGCTGCCGCCGTCGTCACCGTCCTCGCATTCATCGGATGCGGGCCGGTGGCGGCGTGCGCGCAGAGCGCGACGCAGCATGTCTCCGGCGCGCGGGTCGAGGCGCTCGCCAAGACGGCTACGCGGTCGTTCTCGCTGACCCGCGATCAAGAACTCGTTCAGGCGTATCCGATTCCCGACCAGATCGTGCCGGCCGGGCACGTCGCGTTGGTCGTCGGGACGCCGCTCGTCAACGTCTCGTACATCAACGTTCCGGTCGCCATCGACCTCGACGGCAAGTTTCTTCGTCAGGTCTTCGTCGGATACAAGATTCAACAGTTCGTTCATACGGCCGTCGCCGCGCACGATCTCGTGCCCGGAACCGTTCTTTCCGAGGACGACGTGAAAATGGCGCGCATTCCGTTTACCGGACAGCGGGTCAACGGCGTCGACGCGCTGGTCGGACGGCGCGTGCTGGGTGCGATTCGGGCCGGACAACCGATCGCAATCGAAAGCACGCAAACGAATCAAATCGTCAAGCCGGGCAGCACGGTCGTCCTCATCGTCCATGACGGCGGCGTCTCGGTCGTCGCCGACGTGGTGGCGCGCACGGGCGGCGGGCTCGGCGAAGAAATTCAAATGTGGAATCCACAGACACGGAAGTCTCTCTCCGGCACGGTGATCGGGCCGGACCGCGTAGAACTCGATCTTTCGGGAGGGGCTTTGTAAGATGCGACGTGCGATTGCCGTTATGGCGATGATGCTGCTGGCACCGGTAACGGCGTCGGCGGATACGCTCTATCAGGCGGCGCCTCCGCCCGCGGGGCCGGGGCATCCGTTGCGCCTGACCGCCGATCCGCGCGCGCAGCAGATCGGCGACCTCGTGTACGTGGTGTTCGACTTTAGCGATTCCAACTCGCACTCGAACAACTACTCGAGCAACAAGCAGTTCAACACCTCGCTTGCCGGCGGTACGGGCAACTTCGCGCTCGCGCTGCTCAAGAACACCTCGGCGCTCGGCGGACAATCGACGACGTCGACGGCACAGAGCGCCAACGGTGCCGACTCGTTCGTATCGACGATGATGGCGACGGTGACCGACGTGCTGCCCAGCGGCGCGATGGTGATTACCGGCGACCAAGACGTCAACGTCAACGGGCGCAAGCAGACGCTGCATATCACCGGCACGATTCGTCCCCAAGACGTCTCGCAGGGCGATTCGATCCTCGCCTCGCGCGTCGCGAACGTTCATGCCGATTTCAAAGGCAACGATATCAAGGATAAGGGCCTGCTCTCGCGGATCGTGAGCTGGCTGTTCTAACGATGATGACCCAACGGTTGAAGAAGCTCGTCGCCGCCGTCCTGATGCTCGCGTTCGCGTGCATGTTTGTCAGTGCGCCCGCCTCGGCGGATGCGTACGGGCGTTCCGTGCGGGTCAAAGACATCGCCAAGGTTCAGGGCGTGACCGGCAACCAACTCGTCGGTTACGGCGTCGTCGTCGGCCTTCAGGGAACCGGCGATTCGACGCAAGTCGTCTTCACGAGCCAAACGATCCAAAACGTGTTGCAGAACTTCGGGCTCAACGTCAATCAACAGGGCGTGCGCACCCGCGACGTCGCGGCGGTCATCGTGACTGCGACATTGCCGCCGTTCGCGCACTCGGGCGACAACGTCGACGTGACGGTGTCGCAGATGGGCGATGCGACGACGCTGCAAGGCGGAACGCTGGTGCTCACCGAGCTCAAAGCGGCAAACGGACTCGTCTATGCCACGGCGCAAGGGCCGGTCTCGGTCGGCGGCTTCGTCGCCGGTGCGAACAGCTCGGGCGTCGCACAGAATTTCACCGGCGCCGGACGCATCCCCAACGGTGCCGTCATCGCGCGCGACATGATCACGCCGCTGCAGAACGATCCGACGGGCTTCAACTACGTCTTGACCACGCCGGACTATAAGACCGCGGCGAATCTTGCTTCGGTGCTCAACGGACGCTTCGGCGGCCGCTTCGCGCAGGCGCTCGACGCGGAAACCGTCCACGTCACGCTGCCTCCGGCCTACACCGGAAATCCGGTGCAATTTTTAGCCGACGCGTCGGATCTTTCGCTGATGCAAGACGAACTCGCGAAGGTCGTGATGAACGAGCGCACGGGAACGGTCGTCTTCGGCGGCGACATCAAGCTCGCGCCGTGTGCGATCGCTCACGGCGACCTGACGATCACGATCTCGACCGCCAATCAAGTCGTGCAGCCGAATCCGTTCGGAAACGGCAAGACGGCGTCGCAGAGCAATTCTCAGGTCAATGCATCGCAACACGGAAAACAGTTGACGTTCATCGCGGGTGCGGCGACGCTGTCGTCGGTCGTGCGCGCGCTCAATACGCTCGGCGTCTCGCCGCGCGATCTCATCGCGATCGTTCAGGCGCTGCGCGAATCGGGTTCGCTCCAAGCGGACGTGGAGGTCATCTAAGTGAGCGACATCTCCAAACTCGGAAAGGCCGGTTCTCCCGAGCAGCTTACGCCGGAACAAAAGCAGGCGCTGGCGCGACTGCATCAGGCGGCGACGCAGCTCGAAGGCGTCTTTCTGCAGATGGTGATGAACGCGATGGAAGAGACGGTTCCCAAGGAGTCGATCTTCGGCAAAGAGTCCGCTTCGGAAGAGACGTGGCAGTCGATGCTCAACGATCAGCGCGCCGATGCGATCGCGAAAACCGGCTCGCTCGGAATCGGTAAAGTGCTCGAAGAGCAGATGCGCAATCAAGTGCTCGCGGATGCGCCGCACGAAGCCAAAGTCGATGTCGAACGGGGGGTTGAGCCGTGAACGACTCCTGGGATGCGTTCGCCAACGCGCTGCAAGAGGAATGCTCGTTGCTCATCCGCATGCACGAGACCGCGCAAGCGCTCACGCAGGCGCTCGTCAAAAGCGACGTCGAGACGATCGCTAAGACCGAGCAGCAGCTCGATGCGGCGCGCAAGTCGTACCAGGCGGCATCCGGCAAACGGCGCGGCATGCAAGTCCGCGGCTTCGGTACGCTGACCTTGCGTCAAGTCTGCGCCTACGCGCCGCGCGCGATGTGGCCGACGCTGGGCCAGCGGATGACGGAGTTGACGACGACCTCGATTGCGCTTGGCATCACGATCAATAACAACAAGGCCCTCATCATGAGCGGGATGGATCGTCTCATGAAGGTGACGGCCGCCTTACAGAAGGCGCATAACGACGGTCCAGGCACCTACAAGCGGCGCGGATACGTGCCGCCACCCAACAACAGCGTCTTGGTGAGCAGCAAAGCATGAGCAGCTTTTTTCCGCAGGGCACGTTCTTCGGCCTCGACCTGATGTCGACGTCGCTCCAGTCGTTCTCGGTCGCCGAGAACGTCACAAGCGACAACATCTCGAACGTGAACACGCCCGGCGCGTCTCGCCAGCAGGTCGATCTCAACGAGGCCCAGCCGATCGTCGGTTCGCCGTTCATGTCGACGCACGTGCGCGGAACCGCCGGCGAGGGCGCCGTCGTTTCGCAGATCGCGCGCAT
>DASSZO010000049.1:0-14841 GCA_035702815.1 Candidatus Aquilonibacter sp.
GACGTCGTTCGGCGACGTCGGCCGCGCGTTGCCGGCGGTGTACGTCGTACACGGCGGCCGCATCGCGGATTACGCGGGACTTGCGAGCGTCGAGCAAGCGGTCGCGCTCGTCCAAGAAGAAACGACCGGCCGCGATGCAAGCGAGCCGGTCGTTATCCTTACCGTTTCACGCGCGGCCTAAGCCGCTGCGCGTTAGGCGTTCAAGCTGGACTTCTCTTCTTTGCCGACCAGACTGTGGCCGCGGCCGTACGCGAAGTAGACGACCAGACCGATCACCATCCACGTCAGGAAGGCGAAGAGCGGCAGCGGCAGGCCTGCAACGTACTTGACGTCGAGTTCGAAGCCCGATGCCTTTGCCATGAGCGGCGACCATGCGGGTGCGAGGAAGAGAATCGCCGAGAGCACGGTGGAGATGACCGGAATCAGATACGGTCCGCCCGGAACTTCGTACCCTTGCGTCGTCGGATATTTCTTACGCAAAATCGGCAACGCGATCGAAACGAGGATGAACGCGAAGAGCGTACCGGTGTTCGTCAATTCGCCGAGGATGCTGATCGGCGTGAGCGACCCGACGATGGCGATGATGATCGTGAAGATAACGGTCGTGACGCCCGGCGTGCGGAACTTCGGATGCACCCGGGAGAAGAACGACGGCAGCAAGCCGTCGCGCGACATCGCGAAGAAGACGCGCGTCTGTCCGAACATCATGACGAGCAGCACGGTGGTGAGTCCGGCGATTGCGCCGAGCGCGATCAGCGCGCCGGCCCAATGGAGACCGACTTGATCGACCGCATAAGCGACGGGTTGCGGCACGTTGAGCGACTTGAAGTTCACCATGCCGGTGAGGATCGCCGCCACGATGATGTAGAGAATGGTGCAGATCGCGAGGCTTCCGATGATACCGATCGGCATGTCTTTCTTCGGGTTCTTCGATTCTTCGGCCGCGGTCGAGACCGCGTCGAAGCCGATGTAGGCGAAGAAGACGAAGAAGGCGCCGAAGAGCGTGCCGCCGATCGAGTACGGGAAGTACGGCGTCCAGTTGGCGTTATTGATATGCCCGACGCCGATGGCGATAAAGAAGAGTACAATGCAGACTTTGATCGTCACGATGATATTGTTGACGATCGCCGATTCGCGGGTGCCGCGATACAACAGAAAGCCGATCAACAGGATGATACAGAACGCAGGCAGATTCATGATGCCGTGCATCGGCTCGCCGCTGGGACCGAGGTCCCACGGGTTGTGCATCAAGGATTGCGGAATCTCGAAGCCCGTGATGTTCTTCACCACCGTGAAGAAGTATCCGGACCACCCGACGCTGACGGTGGAAGCGCCTAACGCGTATTCGAGCACCAGATCCCATCCGATGATCCACGCGATCAACTCGCCGAGCGACGCGTACGCGAACGTGTAGGCGCTGCCCGCGATCGGAACGCGGCTCGCGACCTCCGAGTAACACAACGCGGCGAACGCGCTGACGAACCCGGCGACGATGAATGAGATCGTCAACGACGGGCCGGTGTATTTCGCGGCGGCGACGCCCGTGAGAACGAAGATGCCCGTGCCGATGATCGCGCCGATGCCCATAGCAATGAGCGATCCCGGTCCGAGCGTCTTCTTGAGGCTGTGTTGTTGATCTTCGGTCTCGGCGAGGAGACGCGCAAGAGGCTTAACTCGTTGTAGCAGCATTAAGGCTGCCGAATACCCCTAGGAAGGGGCGTTCCCCTGGTAGCGGTGTTACTTATCTCTTATATCGCGGCTTTAGTGCCAATATACAGGCCGCGTCCGGTCAGGCCCTCGGCGTCATAGTCGACGGCGAATCGGGCGCGAGCAAAGGCACGGCGATACTCCTCGTCGGTGAAGAGCATCAGGCGATGGGGTTCGTTGAAGGTGCGCACGCCGTCGCGTCCGGCGACCATATAGTTGTAGTGGAGGATGGAGGCGTTGCCGTCGCGCCGGCTGACGCTCATACGGGCGACCTTGAGTTCCGGCTCGTCGGCGAAGCGCGCGTCGACGAAGCCGTCGTGCCAGTCCTGGGGGCGAACCCACGGCTCGACGATCGCGACGCCGCCGGGCTTGAGATGCCGGTAGAACGTTTCGAGCGTCTGTTCGAGCAGACGCACGTTCGGCACGTAACCGATCGTCCCGAAGAGACAGACGACGGCGTCGAATCGGTGCTCCAGGTTGAAGCCGATCATATCTTGGCAGTGCAACGTGACGCCCGGCAGACGTTTTTGAGCGACCGCCAGCATCGCCCGGTCCACGTCGAGCCCTTCGCACGTGTACCACTCGCGCAAGTGTTCGATGTGCCGCCCCGTCCCGCAGCCGACGTCGAGCAGCAGCCCGTCGTCCGAGCGGCGATGCGCTTCGATCATCTCGTGGATGCGCGCGGCTTCGTGCGCGTAATCCTTTCCACGCGAACTTTGAATCGCATCGTAGTATGCGGCTGAACGGGCGTAGATCGACATTACGCTCTGGGTTCGAAGAACGGTGTGCGGCGCCTTTCAAGCGAGCGTGCGTTTTCGCGCGTCGCTCGCATGCAATCGTTATCGAACGAACGGAATCGCCAGCGGATAACGGTATCCTTTTACATCGCTCGCGCGCGCGCAGCCCACGATCGAGAGCAGAACGTTGAGCAGAACGAGCGCGACGTACGCGACAACGAGCAGCACAAGCAGCGTCGCGCGATTGGAGAACGCGATGGCGAGCAGCAATCCCATGAAGAGGACGGTGAAGATCGTCCACGTCACTTGAAAGTTCAACGCGGTCGCCGCATGCGCTCGAGCGAACGTCATGGAAGGATCCTTGCGCACGCGCAACCAGACCAACAGCGAGGCCAGGACGTTGGCAAAGGGAACGTTCGTGAGAATCAAGAGTCCCGTCGCATGCGCGTAGATCGCCCACGAACGGTCCTGCGCGTTTACGCTCGGCAGCATGCGCCCCATCGTTTGCAGCCGGTGGGAAATGGCCTTCGTAAGGGTTCGCCGAAGGGCGGCCCAAGATCATGACGACGAGCAGTTACGACGTGATGGTGATCGGGGGCGGCAATGCCGGCTGCGCGGCGGCGCTCGCCGCAGCGCGTCACGGATCGCGCGTGCTTCTCGTCGAGCGATACGGCTTTCTGGGCGGCACCGCGACCGCGGCGATGGTCGGGCCCTGGATGACCTTTCATTCCGGAGCCGATCGCATCGTCGGCGGCATCGCCCAAGAGATCGTCGAGCGCCTCGTGCGCCGCGGCGGCTCGCCCGGTCATATCCACGACTCGTCGGATTACGTTCCGACGATCACGCCTTTCGATCCGGAAATTCACAAAGCGCTGCTCTTCGAGATGATGCGCGAGGCAAAGGTCGATTTGCTGCTGCACGCGTGGTTCCTCACCGCGCTCGTCGAGGACGACCGGGTGGTGGGCGCAACGCTCGCGACCGTGGGAGGCGGGCGCAGCTACCGCGCGCGGGTTATCATCGACGCAACCGCCGACGCGTATGTCGCGCACGCGGCGAACGTTCCGACGCAACAGGGCGACGAGCGCGGGCGCGTCCAGCCGGCGAGTTTGATGTTTCGTCTCAGTCACGTCGACCTGACGAAAACCGCGACCTACGTTCGCATGCATGCGGATCAGATGCGCACGTCGCTCAAGACCCACGAGCGAACCGCGCCGGCATTGACGGCGGTGGCCGGCCTGTACGAACTGTGGGAGGAAGCCAAGCGCGACGGCCTCGTCGACATTCCGCGCGAACTCGTATCGTTTTTCATCTCGCCGTATCCCGACGAAGTCACCGTGAACATGACGCGGGTAACGAATATCGATCCGCTCGATCCCGAAGATCTGACCCGCGCGGAAGTCGATGCGCGTTTGCAGGTCATGCAGCTGCTGCGATTCTTTCGCGAACGCGTGCCGGGATTCGAGCACGCGCGCATCGCGGCCACCGGCGCGCAAGTCGGCATTCGCGAATCCCGCCGCATCGTCGGCCGCTACACGCTCACCGCGCAGGACATCCTCGAAGGACGTGTTTTCGACGACGCGGTCGCGCGCAGTGCGTATCCCATCGACATTCACAACCCGAGCGGAAGCGGCACGACGACGCACCGTTTGCCGCCCGGTTCGAGTTACGAGATTCCGTTTCGCTGCTTGATTCCGGCCAATCGCGAACAGCTGCTGGTTGCAGGACGTTGCATTTCGACGACGCATGAAGCGCTTGCGTCAACGCGTCTGACGCCGACGGTGATGACCTTGGGTCAAGCGGCCGGAACGGCGGCGTCACTCGCGAATGAGCGCAATGTGAGCGTAAGCGCCGTGGAGGGCGAAGAGCTACGGGCCGTCCTTATGTCGGACGGTGTCGACCTACGGAGAACCGCTTGATCACGGCATTGCAGTTAGCGCGCGAATACGGCGTCGGCGTCGAATTCGCGGACCTCGGTGATTGGGGCGTGGACGAACTTCGCTCGGAGTACGACCCGTCCGGTCCGATCATTCGCATCAACATTCGCGTCGCCGAACAGATGACGCCCGCGGAATTGGGCGAGTTCGTCACGTTTTCGATCGGGCACGAACTCTATCACCATCGCGAACACATCGGCGAGATCCCGCGACTGGTCGAACGGAAAGATCGCGAGATCGCGGCGAACGATTTCGCCCGCAAGCTTCTCGAACGCCATTAGCACGTGATGTACTTCGCCGGAATCGACGCGGGACAGAGTTCCACGACCGCAGCGATCGCCGGCGAGGATGGGCGCGAGCTCGGACGCGGCTACGCCGGCCCGGCCGACGAGATCGGCGCGACGGCTTCGTCGACGCGTCTGCGCGATGCGCTCGAAAACGCGCTCGCCGCCGCGTTGCGCGACGCGCGACTCCCGCTCGACACGCAGTTCTCCGCCGTCGTCGCCGGGATCTCGGGGTACGAAGGGCGCGTCTACGGTCAAGCCCCGCAGCTTGCGTCGCAGCGAACGATCCTCGTGCACGACACCGTGATCGCGCATGCCGGTGCCCTGGGCGGCGCTCCCGGAATCGTCGTCATTGCCGGAACGGGATCCGTCGCGTACGTGCGCTTTGCCGACGGTACGACGCACCTCGAGGGCGGGTGGGGCTATCTTTTCGGCGATGAAGGCAGCGGATTTTGGATCGCGCGCGAAGCGGTTCGCGCCGCCGCCGCGCACGGCGACTGCGAAGGAACGCGGGCGCTACTGAGCTTCTTTGACGTGCACACGCTGCGCGAGCTGGTACGCGCGTTCTACGTCGGTCAGGTCTCCCGCGCGAGTCTCGCGTCGTTCGCTCCCGTGTGCATCGAAGCGGCGAAGATTGACGCTGGGTGCCCGTGTCTCTGCGAGCCGCCGCGGCGCGCGGCGCGCGAGCTTGCGGCGCTGGCCGTGCGAGCCGCGTGTGGGCGGCCCGACCCGATCGAGGTTGCGTTTACCGGCGGCCTCATCGCCGACGGCTGGCTGCGCGGACGAACCGTCGCATCGCTTCGAGAACTGCTGCCGGCCGCCGTTGCCGTCGAGGCGCGCGACGAACCGGTCGGCGGCGCACTGCTGCTGGCGAGGCGTGCATGAACCTGCTCGAACGGCTTCGCGGCGGCTTGATCGTCTCGGTCCAGGCGTGGCCCGGCTCGGCGATCGACGACCCGGCGGTCCTTGCCGCCATGGCGCTGGCCGCCGAGCGCAACGGCGCCGTCGCCGTCCGCATGCAGGGCGTCGAGAATCTGCGCGCCGCGAGAGCCCGCGTTAGCGCGCCCGTCATCGGCATCATCAAGCGCGAGTACGCTGGATTCGAGCCATATATCACGCCGACGCCCGTTGAGGTCGCCCAGATCGCGCAGACCGGCGCGGAGATCATCGCTTTCGACGCAACCGGCCGTGCGCGGCCCGGCGGCGTGCGGATCGACGATCTCATCGAGGCGATTCACGCGGCCGGCTGCCTTGCGATGGCCGACTGCGCGACGGCCGACGACGGCGTGTGCGCGCAGGCCGCGGGCGCCGACATCGTCGCAACGACGCTGTGCGGCTATACCGGGCAGACGAAAGGAATCTCCTTGCCCGCGTTTGCGCTCGTCCGCGAGCTTGCGGAGTTGGATACCTTTGTCATCTGTGAAGGCGGCGTCGGATCGCCTGACGATCTCGCGCGCGCGTTTGAAAACGGTGCGGACGCGGTCGTCGTGGGTACGGCTATCACCAACATCGACGCGCTCGTCCGGGAGTTCGCCGCCCGTACGGCAAAAGGGGCGGGACACGCATGAATGCTAAAGTCGATGCGCGGACAGGGTGCGTATCACTATAGTTCTAAAGAAGTAGACACGCGGGTTTAGGGAGAGACTTACTTGGTAGAGAATCGCGCCTCGGCCGTACGGCTCGGCCGTGGCTTTTGGTCTGTTACGCTGGTCCTCGCGGTGTTGTCGGTGGCGGCGATCATCTTCTGGTATGCCGCGCCGATAGGAATCCTCATGCCGGTGGTTGCGGCGCAACCCGGCGTGCAGATCGATCAGCTATTGCGCTTCATGGCCGCGTCGGGCTCCGCGCTCTACATCTTCGTCTGCGGCTACATCATCTATTTCATGATCGCGTTCCGCGTGCGGCCGGGCGAATCGCCCGACGCCATCGGCGTGCAGGTTCACGACAATCACAAGCTCGAGTTCTGGTGGACGATCATCCCGACGCTCTTCGTCGTGCTGCTCTCCATCCTCAGCGTGATCATTTGGGCGCAGATCCAACTCAAACAGCCGGCAAACGGTCTGGTTGTCGAGTCGATCGGTCATCAGTGGTACTACACGTTCCGCTATCCGCAGATCCATGGCGAAATCACCGACGAGATGCATCTGCCGGTCGGACAGCCGGTCGTGCTCAACGTCACCTCCGCCGACGTGATCCACTCGTTCTGGGTGCCGGACTTCCGTTTGAAGGCCGACATGGTTCCGGGCTTGGTCAACACGATTCGCTTCACGCCGACGCGCGTCGGCCGCTATCCGATCGTCTGCACCGAGTTCTGCGGTACGCGTCACGGTGAGATGGACGCCGAAATTCCGACCGAGAACGGTCAGAAGAACTCCGGCGCGCAGTTCCTCGTCGTCGACACGCCGGCCGACTTCCAGAAGTGGTATCACGGCTGGCAGGTCAAGAACGCAAATGCCAGCGACGCCCTTCCGACCGCGTCGACCGGTGCCGTAAACCTCACGGGCGGCAGCGTAGCGGCGGGTCAGACGACCTTCCAAACCAAGTGCAGCGCCTGTCACGCCGTCGGTCCGTTCTCGCAGCGCATCGTCGGACCGGGCCTCAAAGGCGTGCTGCACGATCCCGCGCATCCCAAACTCGTCGACGGCGACCCGGCCACACCGGCAAACGTCGCGAAGATTCTCCAACAGGGCTATAAGGGTGACATGGGCGTGATGCCCAACTCCACCGCGAACGGCCTCACCGATAAAGACATCGCGAATCTGGTCGCGTATCTTAACTCACTCAAATGATTGATGTCATCCTGAGCGAAGGCGCGCAGCGCCGCAGTCGAAGGACGCTCAAGTAACTCCGGGAGCACACACAATGTCAACAGCAGCGGTACATACGGGCGGCATCGCCGACCACATCCATCCCGAACCGCAGGGATTCGTTCGACGGTACGTGTTCTCGATCGATCACAAGATCATCGGGATCCAGTACCTGATCACCGGCTTCGTGTTCTTGGTGCTCGCCGGGTTACTCGCCGAAGTCATTCGCACGCAGCTGCTGCATGCCAACGGCGGCTTCGTCAGCAACGACACCTATAACGAAGTGTACTCGATCCACGGCTCGGCGATGGTCTGGCTCGTCATCATCCCGTTGATCACGGGTGGTTTCGGCAACATCATCATGCCGTTGCAGATCGGCGCGCGCGACGTCGCGTTCCCGTGGCTCAACATGTTGAGCTTCTGGATCTTCCCGGTCGCCGGGTTGATGCTGTTCTCATCGTTTTTGATGGGCGCGCCGGTTGCCGGTTGGACCGAGTATCCGCCGATGTCGCTGCAGGCAGGCCCGGGAACCTCGATGTGGGCCGCCGCGATCTTCTTAGTCGGTGTCTCCTCGACGCTCACCGGTATCAACTTCGTCGTCACGATGTTCCAGATGCGCGCGCCGGGCATGACCTTCACCCGCATGCCGCTCTTCTGCTGGGCGCAACTCGCAACCGCGCCGCTGCTGATGATCGCAACGACGGCGCTCGCCGCCGCGCTCGCGGCGCTCTTCATGGAGCGTCAGTTCGGCGTGCCGTTCTACGATCCGACCAAGGGCGGATCGCCGCTGCTGTGGCAGCACATGTTCTGGTTCTACTCGCATCCGGCCGTGTACATCATGATTCTGCCGGCGTTCGGCATGATCTCCGAGATCATCCCGACCTTCGCGCGTAAGCCGATCTTCGGCTACAAGATGATCGCGTTCTCGTCGATGGCGATTGCGCTCGCGGGCTTCATGGTCTGGGCGCACCACATGTTCACGTCGGGTCTCGCGCCGTATCTCCAGCTGCCGTTCATGATCCTCACCTTCACCATCGCCATTCCGACCGGCGTGAAGATCTTCTCGTGGGTCGCAACGCTGTGGGGCGGAAAGATCCGCTACACGACATCGATGAACTTTGCGGTCGGATTCCTCGCGCTCTTCACGCTCGGCGGAATCACCGGCATCTTCCTCGCGGCGGTGCCGTTCGATCTGCACGTGCACGGCACGTACTTCGTGGTCGCGCACTTCCACTACGTGCTCGTCGGCGGTTCGCTCATGGGCGTGTTCGCCGGCATGTACTTCTACTTCCCGAAGATGAGCGGCCGTTTGATGAGCGAGAAGCTCGGCAAGTGGCACTTCTGGCTCTTCTTCATCGGCTTCAACCTGACGTTCTTGCCGCAGCACTGGCTCGGTACGCAGGGCATGCCGCGTCGCGTTCCGGTCTACGATCCGCAGTTCACCGCGATGAACCAGCTCTCGACGGTCGGCTCGTACATCATGACGCTCGGCATCCTCGTGTTCTTCATCAACATCTTGGTGAGCTTACGCAACGGGAAGAAGTCCGGCCCGAATCCTTGGGGCGCGCGTACGCTCGAGTGGCAGATTCCGTCGCCGCCGCACTACTACAACTTCAAGCACATCCCGACGGTGTACGGTCTGCCGTACGACTTCAGCCAACCGCTTCCGTATAAGGGATTGGAAGAAGAACTCACTGACTCACCCGTCTCCGTGGGAGCGCACCACTAAATGGCAGTTGCAAATCTGCTCTACGGCCACGAGCCGCAGGTAGAAGAAGTCGATCAGCTCTATAAGGAGACGCGCGACCTGCGTCTCCAGGGCTTCTTGCTCTTCCTCATCTCGGACTGCGTCCTGTTCTCGTCGTTCATCTTCGCCTATCTCTACATGCGCAACAGCGGTCAGGGGTGGCCGCCGCCGGGCATCCATCGCCTCGACGTTGCGTTTGCAGCGGTGAACTCCGTGATTCTCTTCGGGTCCGGCGCGACGATGCACTACGCGCTCGAGAACTGGAAGCACGGCAACTTCAACCGCTACGCGCTCTTCATGATCGCCACCATCATTCTCGGCGCGGCGTTCTTGGGCGGCCAGGCGTACGAATATACGAACCTGATCGTCAACGAGCACGTGACGTGGGGCGGCAGCGGCATCTTCGGTGCGTCGTTCTTCACGCTCACCGGCATGCACGGCTTCCACGTCTCGGTCGGCGTGATCTATCTCTTCATCTTGTTACTGCAGTCGATTCACGGCGTCTACGACAAGCACAAGTATTTCGGCCTGACCGCAGGCACGCTGTATTGGCACTTCGTCGACGTCATCTGGGTCGCGCTCTTCTCTCTGTTCTATTTGATCTAAGGACGCGCCATGAGTGTAGTTATGATCGAACACATCGTTGCGATTCTGGGCGGCATCATCGTCGCGTGGGTCTCGGCGATCGCGCTCAAAAACGACTGGAACACGCCGGGCATGGATAACCAAGTCTTCAAAATCATGCTCGGACTGCTCTTCATCGGCGCGGTTATCGCGGCGCTTGCAGGCGCCGGCGTCCTCGGCAACTTCCCGCAAGGAGCAGCGTAATGATCGTCGGCGACAGCGAATATCTGGACTTCAGCAAGGTTCCGCAATCGCGCGGAATCGGGAAGTCGGCGCTCGTGACCATGGTCATCGGACTGATCGGCATCTTCGTGATGGGCTTTCTCTCGGTGATCATGTCGGGCTTCGGTCACATGTGGCCGTCGCAAAAATCGATGCGCGCGGATCTCGGCAACATGCCGACGATCAACGGCTCGCAGAACCCCTAATTCCTCGGTAGGAGCATCGCAAAGAGAGACGCACGCACGTGCGTCTCTCTTTGCTTGTGCGTCACGCGATCGGCATCTTCGTGATCTCCGACGGCGCACGATCTTGCCGCAGGAGCTCGACCATCGTCCGCATCGCCGGGGCCGAGTGCATGAAGAACGCTTTGTAGCCCTCGCAGAGATAGTTGAGTCCGGGTTCTCCGTCGGGTGTCGACGCGAAGCGATCCTTCGGGCAGCCGCCATGACACAAAAACTGCACCTCGCAGGCGCGGCAAACCGAAGGAAGCGAGGTCTGTTTGGCGAGGCCGAACCAAAGTTGCTGCGATGAATGGACGAGGTCGATGAGCGGCTTCTCGGTGATGTTTCCCAAGCGGTATTTCGGCTCGACGAAGTGGTCGCAAGAATACACGTCGCCGTTATGCTCGAGCGCCAGCGACGTGCCGCAGGTAGCACGGTGCACGCAAAGCGACGGCGGGGCGCCGTACCAATTTTCGAGCGTGACGTCGAAGAGCTGCACGAACACCTCGCCGACGTCATGTCGCACCCACTCGTCGAACACATCGCAATAGAATTGACCGAATGCTTTCGGCGTAATCGAGCGTGAGGTTACCGTCGTTCCCGACTGTTCGTAAAGCGGACGATCGCGCCAACTCTTCCATTCCGGCGCGTCGCCGGCCACGCGCTCGATGATCGGAATGAACTGCATGAATCGTGCCTTGCACTCATCGCGCAAGAAGCGGTAGATGTCGAGGCCGAACGGCGCATTGGCCGCATGTAGCGTCGTCAAGATATTGTATTCGACGCCGTGCTCTTGAAGATGCCGCAGCCCGCGCATGACCTTGTCGAACGTCGGCGCCCCATTCTTGTCGACGCGGTAGCGATCGTGGATCTCACGCGGACCGTCGATACTAATCCCTACGAGGACGTCGTGCTTTTTGAGAAAGGCGGCCCAGTTGCCGTCGATGCGCGTGCCGTTGGTCTGCAGCGTGTAGACGATCCGTTGACCCGGTTTGCGATAGCGCTCGGCATAGGTTACGGAGCGCTCGAAGAACGGCAGCCCCATGAGCGTCGGCTCACCTCCCTGCCACGCGATAACGACTTCGGGCGTCACGTGCGCTTCGATGAGCTGACGGATGTAGGTTTCGAGTAACTCGTCCGCCATGCGGAAGCGGCTTCCCGGATAGAGCATCTCCTTGGAGAGAAAGAAGCAGTAGGAGCAGTCAAGGTTACAAACCGCTCCCGTCGGTTTAGCAAGGAGATGAAAGCCGGGAAGCCGCCGTGATCCGTAGCGCACGGAGAAGGCGGCTCGTGCGTCACCCATCTATTCGCGAGCCGCCCACGCTTCGCGCGCCGTCCGTGCGATCGTGCGCCGATCGGCGGCGCTCACCTTGAGCGGGCCGACGGCGATCGTGACGTGATCGATCGCGCCCGTAAACGGGAACGGCGCTTGATAGTGGTCGTCGACGGCCGTTGCCGTGTCTTGCCCGACCGAAAGCCCGTCGTCCCACGGGAAGATGTACCCGATCGTTCGAGCGATGTGATGGCTGGCAACGGCACTTCCGTCGACCTTGAGCGTGCCGGTTCCACCCTTGCCTAGTCCGCCGCCGTCATAGACGAAGTCGAATTCAACGACGTGGTGGCCGGGCGAAAGCGCGCGAGCGCCTCGCCAGCGGAACGTTTCGAGGGTGACGAGATTGTACGAAAACGCCGGCTTTCCGTTCTGCATCCAAAGCGCATACCCGCCGAAGACGCCGCCACACGAGAGGATCGCACCGCTATCCGTAGCGCTTTTGAGGTCGACGTCACCGATGACGCGGAAGTCGCGGTCTAGGATGCTCGGCGTATTCGCGGGCAGAAGCGCGGTTACGCCCGGCAGATACGTCACTTCGGAACGGCCGGCGATCAAACTCGGGCGCGGGTTGAGGACGCTCGGGCTGGTGTCGAGCGGTTTGACATTGTACTGATCCGCCTGTTGCGCGAAGAGCGCTTGGAGCTCTTTGAGCTTCTCCGGGTACTGTTCTTTGACGTCGGTATCTTCGCTCCAGTCGTTGTTGAGGTTGTAGAGGTGCCACTTGGCGTTGTTCCACGGATCGGGATCCGGCGAGGCGACGGCGATGAGCCACGGTGGAACAAACGGATCCGTCGTCGCGATCCAGCCGTCTTTGAACATCGCGCGCGCTCCGAACATTTCGAAGTATTGCGTGTGATGCCGCGTCGGTTCATCGGCATTGGCTTTGTCAAACGTGTAGGCAAAGCTCGTGCCTTCGATCGGTCGTTGCTTCCAGCCGTCGACCATCTCCGGTTGTTTGATACCGATTGCTTCTAGGATCGTCGGCATGACGTCGATGACGTGCGTGAACTGATTGCGAATGCCGCCTGCATCGGTGATGCGCTTAGGCCACACAACGACCATTCCGTTACGCGTGCCGCCAAAATACGCCGCGACTTGTTTGGTCCAACGGAAGGGCGTGTCCATCGCCCAGGCCCACCCCACCGCATAATGATTGTAGGCGGTCGGTCCGCCCCACTTGTCGAGAACCTTCGCCATCTGCGGAACGGTCATGCCGAGGCCGTTGAACATCTGGTACTCGCTATACGTGCCGACCGGCGTCCCTTCGGCGCTCGAACCGTTGTCGCCGTCCATGTAGATGATGAGCGTGTTCTCGTAGCGATGCGTCTTCTTGAATGCATCGACGACGCGGCCGATCTCGTAGTCGGTTTCCGCGAGGTACGCGGCATAGACTTCCATCTGATGCGCGAAGACTTTCTTCTCGAGTGGGCTCAAGGCGCTCCACTGTTTGAGCAAGTCGTCGGGCCATGGCGTCAGCTTCGTCCCTTTCGGAATGACCCCGAGCTTCAACTGGCGCTCGTAGGTGTATTGGCGGTACGCGTTCCAACCGTAGTCGAACTTGCCTTTGAACTTTGCAATCCATGCTTTGGTCGGTTGATGCGGCGCATGCGTCGCGCCCGGCGCATAGTAGAGAAAGACCGGCTTTTGAGGCTCCAAGCTCGTTGCGCGGTTCAGCCATGCAATCGCCTTGTCCGCGAGGTCGATGTTCAGGTTGTAGTCCTTTTTCCCGACGTACGGGAACACCGGCGACGTGTTCTCGTAGACCGTCGGGTGCCATTGATCCGTGTCGCCGCCGATGAACCCGTAGAAGTAGTCGAATCCCATTCCGGTCGGCCACTGGTTGAACGGACCCATCGCCGTCGATTGCCATGCCGGGACGTTGTGATCTTTTCCAAACCACGACGTCGCATAGCCGTTGGCTTGAAGAATCCGTCCGATCGTCGCCGTGTCGCCTTCGAGCTGTGAATCATAGCCCGGGAATCCCGTCGAGACTTCCGATACGTCGCCGAAACCGACGGAATGATGGTTGCGGCCGGTCAAGAGCGCAGCGCGGGTTGGAGAACAGAGTGCCGTCGTGTGGAAGTTCGTGTAGCGCAGACCTTCGCGTGCCAACTGGTCTTGATACGGCATCGGAATCATGCCGCCGAACGTGCTCGACGCGCCGTATCCTTCGTCGTCGATTTGAATCAAGAGCACGTTGGGCGCACCTTTGGGCGCCGTGATCTGTGGCGGCCACCAGGCTTTTGAATCGCGAACGACGTTTCCGATGACGCCGCCGAACGTCGGCAGCGGCGCGGGAATGACGTCGCTGTCATTGATCGTTCGCGTGCCCGTAACGGAACTGAGAATCGTGGTCAGGCCGGTCGGGCTCGTAAAAAGATTCGGATCCGTTACTGCGGCGACGGCAACGCCTCCCACGGCGACACCGGCAGCCGCTGTTCCAAGCAGAAGCGGGGATATGCGCTGCATGTAAGACTCCTTCGTATACTGACCTTAGCTTGGCAGATAACGAAGGGGTGACGGTATCCTAGCCGTGCATGCCGCCGGCTGAATTATTCGCGGAAAGCGATTTCCAGGCGGTTGCCGTCGGGATCTTCAAAGAAGGCCGCGTAGTAGCGCGGTGAACCGCCATAGTTCTCGGGAGCTTCGAACGCGCGTGCTCCGTTGCGGAAAGCAATCTCGGCGAGCCGGTCCACCTCCTCGCGCGTGCTCGCGCGAAGCGCGATCCGGCAACCGTTCGCGCGATGTTCGGAATCTTCCATGAGTCCGAAGAACGGTTGTTCGTAGGCACCGGGGCGGTGATAGTTGATATCCCTCCCGACGATGTCGAATTGCGAGAAGCCCATTGCGATCATGAGCGGATCGTAGAATGCACGCGCGGCATCGAAATCACGGACGCGAAGATCGATGTGATCGACGAGCATCTAGTCCGGATATCGTCCGCTGCGCGGGGCGATGCCGATGGCGAGGACGGGAATGTCGTCGGGAATCAATCCGGTCGAGCGACCGTCGATCTTGTGAATGCCCGCGTATTGCGAGAATTCGATCATCGCCGGCACGACCAGATCCGGAAGCTCGTTCTTTCCGAAGCACTCCCATTCGCAGGCCACGGATCGGTCTTCGAAGAGCGTGGCCACGTACCCGGTGCCGTCGTACTCGGACTGCTGATCCTTCTTGCGATACCGCACGTAACCGTCGACGATGTAGATCGGTTTGAACGTCTGC
>DASSZO010000071.1:0-7999 GCA_035702815.1 Candidatus Aquilonibacter sp.
GACCTGCCGTGCGATGACTCTCGTGCTCGCGATGCTGTTTTCGTGCATACCGTTAACCGCGGTTGCCGCAGGGACCACGGCGGTGGTCTCAGGCACCGTCCAAGGCGCCGACGGTGCGCCTCTTGCCGGCGCAAACGTCGAACTGATCGGGCCGACCCATCTATCGGTTACGACGGACGCGCAAGGGCGTTTCACGTTTGCGTCGGTTCCGACCGCGCTGTACTCGCTGCAAGTTTCGCGAGCCGGTTTCAACGTCTATCGAGACGACAACCTTGCGGTCTTTGCGGGAGAAACGTCGACGGTACGCGTCACACTCATGCCCGTGTCGTTTTCGTCGCTGAAAACGATCGCGTCCGTTTCGACCAACCAAGCCGGGGTCGCGCAGATCAATACGTCGAGTGCCGCGATCGCAACGATCAGCGGTCAGACGTTCGAAAATCAGGGGGCGCAGCAAGTCGCCGGCGTGCTCAACGAAATGCCCGGCATTTTTACCACGCCGTATTCGCCGGGAAACGGAAACCCGAGCAACGGCGCATCGCCCGCCTCAGCGCAAACGCCGCAGATCCGCGGCGCGCTTCCATACGAGACCGAATCGCTTATCGACGGTCATCCCGTTTCGGTCGGTTCGCTCGGTACCTTTTCACCCAATCTCATCAATCCGTTCCTGCTCCAAGACGTGGAGCTCGTCAAAGGACCCGGATCGATGCCGGCGGAGATCAACTACGCGATCAACGGCACGGTGAACTATCGTACGCTGGAGCCAACGGCCGAGAATCACTCGCAGGCATTGTTCGGATCGGACAAGTGGGGCGGCATCTCGACCGGTTTTAAGGCCACCGGCTCGACCGCAAACCACAAGATCGGGTATGCTGCCGGCTACGTTACCGACGGTGCACCGGGTCCGCTCGACAATTATAACGTGCACGGTTCGCAGATTCTGCTCGTGAGCGGACCGCCCGGCGGGCCCTACTACGTCAACGGACAGCAACTTGCGATGCCGCAGTCGCCCGTCGGTGAAGGGCTTGCTCCCGCCGCGTTCGCGCCGTATGCCGGTATGGGCGTGGTCTTTTCCGAGCCGTTGACCGGCTGTTGCTACAGCATGGATACCGGCTACCATTCGACCTCCGAACTCGCGAAGATCGTCTTCAACTTTTCGAATAACAGCTCGCTCAAGCTCTCGTACCTGGGCGGTCAGTCCGTCAACGGAAACGGCGACGTCAACGCATACGATACGTCGGCGGTCGGCACGACCGGCGTTCCCGCAATTTCGTTCCAACCATGCGGCAGCGCGAATCAAGCGCTGACATGCAATCCCTTTGCGACCGGCGGTTCCTATAATTGCGCGAGTGCATCGGGCGCCGCGTGCGGATCCGCAATTCCCTTCGATCTGAGCACGCTAAACGGGCTCGGTTACAACTACTTGCAGCAGAATCTATTCCAAGGCGAGTTTCGAACCACGGTCGGACGCGCAGGAACGCTGCTCGCGCGCTATTACACCGGTTCGCTCAACAACTACGCAACGCAAGGCTTCACGCAACCGTTGAACGCGTCGCTCAACGCCTACGGCACAGTGCCCCTGTGCCCGGTCGGAACGACGTTCGATCCCAGCGTGCCGGCCGCGGCCGGCGGAGCCGATCCGAATGGCTGGCTCTGTCTGACCTCCGGCGGCGCAAGCGTCGCACCGGTCAATACGACGTTCACCGGACAGAAGGCGACGTTTGCTACCGCGAGTCAAGCGAATACCGTCTTGACGAACGACACGATGAACGGTGCGACACTGCAGTATCAACAAGAGATCGGCCAAGATACGCTGACGTTCGCCTACGATCGGTCGCAGCAGGCATCGTCCTCCACGACCAACGAGCCTTCGGTGGGGCTGGTCGTATTCAGCCCCGTCGCCGGGTCGAAGCAGATCTTCCAGACGTATTCGCTGCGCGGAAATTTCCCGCTGCGCGACCGGCTGATGTTGGACGTAAGCGATTACCAGCTAAGCTACCTCAGCCATTATTCGATCGACGGAGGCGTGACGTGGCGCGATTCCACGCACGCATACAACGAGCCGCGCGCCGCGCTCACCTGGCACCCCAACGCCGACACGATCTACCGATTCTCGACGGGCGGGTCGGTGGCGCCGCCATATATCAGCCTGATTTCGTCCGGCGGTCCGACCTGGAGCCAATTGATCGGCGGTGTCCCCGCGGCCGGCTGGATTCAAAACGCAAACAATGGCGGCATCAGCGCTGAAACGGCCTGGAGCTTCGATTTGGGAATGGATCGGCGCATCGGCCGCTCGACGGCGTTCTCCGTCGATGCGTACGTCACGCAGTTGCACAACTTGTTTCTGACGCAGACGACGACGGTTTCAGGGGCAGCCGCGGCCGGTTGTCCCAACGCACCGTGCGTCGTCTCGGAGACGGCGAATCTCGGTCAAGCGCGATATCAAGGCCTCGAGCTTTCCGTTACCCATGCGCCGCTTTACGGCTTTGGATGGAAAGCACAAGGCTCGCTGCAGCGCGCGTATACGTACAATCTTCCGCCGTATTTCTACTGCGCGGGCACGACGGATCCGAACACCGGCATCACCACGCCGCCCGGTCCCGGTTGCATCTATAATACGAATCTCGCCGTCTTGCCCAACGTCAATTTCGGCGGGCAGCCGACGGCAATATCCGGGCTGCCGAACGGTATAGCGGGCGCGCGCGTTCCATACGCCAGCGGGTATGGGGAACTGAATTGGAATGGCCGCCACGGTCAATATTACGACCTCGGTATGACGTACTTCGGCAACAATAACGCGTTTAACGAACCGCCGTTCGTCGTGGTCTCCGCAAATGCGCGCTTGAAGCTCAACGATCGCGGGACGAGACTCCAACTCTCCGCGGATAATCTGACCGGGGCCTATGCGAATCCGTACGCCGGATTCTTCAACGGCATTCCGCTGCCGCTCGTTAACGGCGCGACGCAGACCAGTCTGACGACCGGCCAGCAAGTGCCTGTATCGTTTGCCGCAACGCCGGCCGGCAATTACGGACCGACGACGTTCCGTATCATTCTGACGCAAGACTTCTAAGGAGAGAGTTCGTGATCGTTCGTTTCGGTTCGGCGCTAGTCGTCGCCATGATGCTGCTTACGTCGTCGGTTCGGGCCGCGGCGGCGCCTGCACCGTCGATGACGACCCAGGATCTGAGCGCGTTTTTCTCCGGTTTGGTCCCGTATGCAATGAAGCGTGCCGATATCCCCGGCGGCGTTCTCGTCATCGTCAAAGACGGGAAGGTGATCTTCGCCAAAGGCTACGGCTATGCCGACGTCAAGACGAAGCGCCCGGTCGATCCGGCCACCACGATCTTTCGTCCCGGGTCGGTATCGAAGCTCTTTACGTGGACGGCGGTCATGCAACTCGTTCAAGCCGGCAAGATCGATCTCGACGCGGACGTCAACAAGTACATCGATTTCACCATTCCGCCGTTCGAGGGCAAGCCGGTCACGATGCGGGATCTGATGACGCATACCGGCGGGTTCGAGGAGACGGTTCGCGATCTGCTCGTCGACACGAAGCAGCAGGTACTGCCGATCGACGTGTACCTCAAACGGCGTTTGCCGACCCGTATCTTTCCGCCCGGCAAGGTCATTGCATACTCGAACTACGGCGCGACACTCGCCGGTTACATCGTTCAGCGCGTGTCCGGCGAGAAGTTCGAAACGTACGTTGCCAAGCACGTCTTCGAGCCGTTGAAGATGACGCACTCGACGTTCGTGCAGCCGCTGCCGGCGAACCTCGCGCCGCTCATGGCGACCGGCTACATGAACGCGTCCGAAAATAACATCAAGCCGTTCGAGTACGTCGATACCGCCCCGGCGGGCTCGTCGAGTTCGACCGGCCTGGATATGGCGCACTTTATGATCGCGTATCTGAATCACGGAACCTACGACGGCTATCAGCTGCTCAAACCCGCGACGATCCAGGAGATGTGGACGCCTCAAGTCTCGCCCGAAAAGGGGCTTCCGAGTTTCGATCTGGGGTTCTATCAGGATGATTTCAATGGATTGCCGATCATTGGGCACGGTGGAGATACGGAAGCCTTCCACAGCGATCTCCATCTGATTCCGTCCAAAGGCGTGGGTTGGTTCGTTTCGTTCAACTCGCCCGGCAAGGCCGGCGCCGTCGAAGACGTCCGCAACAACCTGTTCAAACGCTTTCTTGACCGCTACTACCCGTATGCGCCAAAAGACGAGCCGACGCTGCCCGACGCGAAGAAAGACGCCGCGCGCGTAACCGGCTGGTATGAAAGCAGCCGCCGCGTCGCGCGCGCGCTGGCGTTCGTGTACGCGATCTCGCAAAGTCAAGTGACGGCGAATGCGGACGGCACGATCGAGGTCAGCGCGCTCAAGAATGCCGCCGGCTATCCGTTCCGGTGGCGCGAGGTCGCGCCGCTACGGTATCGCCAGGTTGGCGGCGATGCATACGTCGTGTTCGGAACCGACGATAACGGCAACGTTGTCTCGTGGGCGACCGACTACTACAACATGGTCTCGGTCGAACAGCGCGTGACCGGCCTGCGCACGTTCGGCTCGATCAAAGTGCTCTTGTCGATTGCTGCAGTGATCATCGTGCTTTCACTGCTCATTCGGCTCGGCGGTTGGATCGCGCGGCGTAACCTCAAGCTCGCCTTACCGCTCTCGCGTAACGAACAGATCGTTCACGCAATCGCCCGAATCGGTGCGATCGCGTTTCTCATCGTGCTTGCGGGTTGGCCGATGCTGCTCGGCTCCGAGACGGCGATTCTCTCGCCGTCGCTGCCCGCGACCATGATGCTGCTCTACGTCGTCGGCGTGGTGGCCGTCATCGGGCTGCTTGCGATGATCGCCGAAGCCGTCATGCGCGTGATGCGCGGGCCGGGCGGATGGCTCGTGAGGAGCGGAGAGATCCTTGTCGGCCTCGCCGCGGTCTACGCGATTTGGTTTATCTTCGCGATGCAGTTCGTGAATTTCGTCACGAACTTCTAGCCCCACAGTCCAGGCGGGCTAAAAACGCGTCCGGTGTCATCATAGATGACGCTGGGCGCGCGATCGTGCGCGAGATGAATCGGCGCGTCGAGGTCCACGACTTTGCATATTTGTCCGAGAAGCAGTCCCGGCGCAACCGAGAGCGACGTGCCGATCATGCAGCCGACCATCGTCTCGAGGCCCAGCTCGCGCGCGCGCGCCGCCATTGCCAGCCCGCGCGTAAGGCCGCCGCACTTATCGAGCTTGATATTGATGATATCGACGCGCTCCGCAAGACGTTCGACGTCGTCGATATCTTGGGCGCTCTCGTCGGCGGCGAGCGGAATGGGAGAGTCGAGGCCGTCCATATCGGCATCACGGTCGCGCGGAAACGGCTGTTCGAGCAGTTCCACGCGAGCGTCGACCAAGACGGGCATGAGCGCGTCGAGCGATTCCCGGGTGAAGCCCTGGTTTCCGTCGACCGCCAGCCAGACGTCGGGCCGCGCCGCCCGTGCCGCGCGAACGCGTTCCGCGTCGTCCGGGGTGCCCGTCAGTTTGAGTTTGATCGCTCGCGCCTTGGCAAATGCTTGCGCGCGCGCTGCCATCACGTGCGGCTCGGCCGCACTGACCGTGTAGGTCGTCAGCACCGGATGCGGCTCGGGTAAGCCCGCGGTCGACCACGCCGGGCGGCCTAGCCGTTTCGATTCGAGATCCCAAAGCGCGCAGTCGACCGCGTTGCGCGCGCCGCCGGCCGGCAAGAGGTCGATCAACTCATCGCGCGACGGCGGATCCGTAAAGCGGTGCGCGATCGCCTCGATCTGCGCGTTGCCGCGCTGGACCGTATCGTCGAGATAGTACACGCCCGCGCCTTCGCCCGAACCGTGTATCCCATCGGCCTCGATATCGACATGCAGCACGTCGCTATGCGTAAACGTGTAGCCGGTGATCGCGAAGGGCACGGCAAGTTCCCACTCCTCGATGCGCGTGCTGATGCTCATGGTTACATTCTCCCGGTTGTCACCGAAATGGCCGAAGCCGGACGTTTTGAATCGTTGCGGAGCCGGTGCGGGAACGCTGCCGAAAAGACGCAGCATTCTCCCGTCGCCATCGGATAGTCGGTTCCGTTGACCTCGAGGACGATCTCACCGCCCGTGACGTAGACGACGTCGATGCCTTCGTGCGAGAGGTCGTTTTTAAACGAGGCGCCGCCCTCCAAACCGATGATGACCAAGTCAAGGTCGAGCGCCGGAAGGTGAAGCGCCTCGTAGGTGACGCCCCGTCCGCGATTGACGCGCTTACGGTCCGTGCCGGTAACGAAACTGGGACGCGAGAGCTTCGAGGTGAAGCCGAGAAACGAGCCGAGATCGTAATGAAATACGTGCGCGAGCCGGGCGAGACGGCCGAGGGAGATATCCGAATCGCCCCGCTCCACGGCGCGGATAAACGACGCGGAAAGGCCGCTCTGCTCGGCGAGGTCCTTCACCGAAAGTCCGCGCTGCGCGCGAAGGCGTTCGATAATCTTGCCGACGTCGGGAATGGGGACGGCGTCTTCGCGTGATGAGCTCATAGCGACCGTGGGGTTACCGTTCCGCTGCGGTTGCTCCTCGCATCGAGGCATAGAAGGCTACCAGGCACTACGGGCGTCCTCCGTCGATAACGATTTGCAGAAAAAAGAAGTGATAGCAATATTCTGTGTCGTACGATAAAATACTGCTACACGCCGCGGAGCTCGATTTTGCGCATCTTCACCGCCACGCTGGTCACGGAAACCAACACGTTTTCGCCGATTCCGACCGGTCGAAGGGCCTTCGATCGCGGCGCCGGGCAGCCGGACGTCGCTTCGATGGCCGAGTGGCGGCATCTCGCGGCCCGCGACGGGCATAGCGTTGTGGAGAGCATCATTGCCGTGGCGCAGCCGGCAGGGCCCACCGTTGGTGCGGTTTACGAAGAACTGCGTGACGAGCTGTTGGCGGATCTGCGGGCCGCGTTACCGGTCGACGTTATTTTGCTCTACCTGCATGGCGCGATGGTTGCCCAAGGATACGACGACTGCGAAGGCGATGTGCTCGAGCACTGCCGTACCATTGCGGGCGAAACGGCAGTTGTCGGCGCGGAGCTGGATCTGCATGCGCACCTGACGCAGCGCATGCTCGACGCCGCAAACGCGATCGTGCTCTACAAGGAGTATCCGCACGTCGACACCGTCGAGCGCGCGCGTGACCTCTATCGCATCTGTCTCGATGCCGCGGCGCGAAAGACGCGACCGGTTTGCGCCGTATACGACTGCCGGACGATCGGAATGTTCCCCACAACCGCCGAGCCGATGCGGTCGTTCGTCGATGAAATGTCGGCGCGTGAACGCGACGGTATCTTGTCGCTGAGCCTGGTCCACGGCTTTCCGTACGGCGACGTGCCTGATGTTGGAACGAAGGTTCTCGCCATTGCCGATCGTGATGAAGCGCTTGCAAAAAGCGTTGCGCAACATTTCGGCCGGCGTTTCCAAGAGATTCGCGGTGCGGCGCTTCTTCGCGGCATGCCGCTTGACGATGCGCTCGATCTCGTCGAACGCGCGGCCGAGGGGCCGATCGTCCTTGCGGATGTTGCTGATAATGCCGGCGGCGGGGCTCCTGGAGACAGTACCTTTATCCTCCGAGCACTGCTCGAACGTGGAATCGAAAGCGTTGCGACCGGAACGTACTACGATCCGATGGCCGTCGCGACGTGCTTCGAGGCGGGCGAGGGCGCGGAGATCGATCTGCGGTTTGGCGGAAAGACCGGTGTCGCTTCGGGAGATCCGATCGACGCGCGCGTTGAGATCGTGCGTCTATCCGAGACGCACTGGCAAGACTATATGGACGATTCACGGCCCGCCTCGCTCGGGAAAAGCGCTTGGATTCGCACGCAGGGGATCGATATCGTCTTGGCATCCGTGCGTGCACAGGTCTTCTCGACCAATGCTTTCACGGGCCTCGGCATTACGCTCGGGGACAAACGTGCGATCGTCGTAAAGTCCTCG